>PMJE01000001.1 GCA_003157315.1 Myxococcales bacterium
GGCGGAGGGTAGAGCGTGCGGTGCACGTGATCGCACTCCGCACGCTCGGCCTCGACCTTCGTGTTCAGCGTCGGCGTGCCGCTGATACGGACCTTCCGCCCGTCGGGTAACTTGACGACTTTTCGGTAACGCCATCGTCCTTCTTCATCGCGTCTTACCGCCATGGATTCCTCCAGACGGCGCGACGCAGCCTTGCTCAAGGAACGAGGCTACCACGTTACGGGCTATTCGGATGACTCGCCCCACGCGCAGGGCCGGAAAGTGCCCGGCTGCGATCTCGGCGTAGAGCGTCTTCACGTTCACGCCGATCGCAGCCGCGGCTTCCTTCACGGTGAGCACTGGACGATCTGGGAGTGGTTCGACCATGGGACACCTCCGCCTAGAAAGGCACGTCTTCAGACGGCGCTGGGCCAGTGTCTGAGGCGACGGAATTACCCGAATTGCCGTTCTTCTTGCCCGTGCCCTTTGTGGGTTCGGATAAGGGTTCTTGCTGCTCGGCGAAGATCTCGAATTGCTCGAAGGCCCGTCCGTTGTCGAGTTGCTTTTTGCCGATCGGGTTGATGAAGACCTTGCTGCCCACCTTCACCGTGCGCAGGTCGCGCAAGCCAGCGCGCTCGGAAACTCCGATGATGTTTCCGGTGCTGGCCTCGCGGATGGCGTAGGCGTTGTAGGTGTCCCCCGACTGGTAGTGCTCTTGTCTCCCTCTCCAGATCAGGGTTCCGTCGACGGGGCCATCTTCTGGCTTGTACCACCGGGTGATGTCTGGCCGATCCACGCGGGGGGCGTTTCTAATCCATTCGGGGCGTTTTCTGTCGGTCATTGCGGTGTCCTTCCGTTCGGGTTGAGCGTTCGATCCGGGATTCGTGGTTTCAGTCATTGGGCTTTTCCTATCGGGCGGTTGGTTTTCTTCGACCAAGGCCCCGCGCGCCCGAAACGGGGGGTCCAGTCGTCTGGAAGTTCAGAAAGCAGCATCTGAAGAGGGGCGGTCTCGTACTTCCAGGCATTCGCCCCGCAGTGCGGACACGTTCGCGGTGCTTGCTCGGGAAGGTCGCTGTCGTCATCAGCCCCGCGCCACGTGCCCATGCACTCGAACAGGCGATCGCCCGAGAACGCCACTTCCACGCGGGCGGCCAGAACCGGATCGATGAATTCGCCGCGCCCGCCGCGCATGATGCTCGGGTTTCTGGGCGACGCCGCCTTCATCATGTACTTGGCCAATTCTCGGATGGCCTTGTCGGGCTTCTTGACGTGCTGGATGTTGACGACGGGCGAATCGCCGGCGCGAAACATGTAGGTCTCGCGCAGAATGCCTGCGGCTGGACGCCGGCCGTGATACAGAGCGTGGATATGCACGGCGCCGCGTGGGGACACCTCCAGACCGATCGCCATGGCACGTCCGCGCGCCCTCAGATAGTGCCGCCAGACGAATCCGACGGCATCGCGCACAATCTCTTTCCGGCGCTTCAGGCCTTCGACGGAGAGATCCTCTGGGGAATTCGGATCGTATCGCAGAGTGAACGTCAGCAGATACAGCCCCATGTCGCGGGGGCGCGCGCCCGCACACCACTTTGCGTCCAGACGCGCACGCGCGATGTTCGCCCGCCGGCGCGCACAGGTCGGACACGCACGCAGGTCGCACGCACACTCGACGATCGCGGTGGCTGCGTCCACCGCGCCGCACGTGCCGCAGCGCTGGACACGCGCGAACTGGCCACACGACAGGAGCGATCGCGCCTTCTTAACGAAGTTGCGTCGGCGCTTGCCGTGGACCACGTGGTAGATGGCCAACTGGCGCAGTTCGGCCGCCACACCCTCCCGGTATTCGTCCAGGGTTAGCCACAGAGGGCCGAACAGGGCGGAACGAGACGGCTTGGCTGGTTGAGTTGTTCCTAGAGTATCAAGGTTACGTGCGCCGGCTTCGCCGGCACCCGCAGAGCCGGGTTACACCCCCCCCCCCCCNNCCTCGCTGGCGCTCACCCCCGCGCTTGGCGCCTCGGGGTTCCCGATGACATCGCGGGCGTTCCAGACCTCAAGAGGCGAGGCGCTCGGTTTCGAGCGTCTCGCCCGCACTATCGGTTTACCCGTCAGCGCAGCGAGCGGTGCGACCGTCTCGCCTCCTAGGGCCTGGAACACGTCGGCTTGGCCTTGAAATGAATTCACTTCATTTCAAATACTCTATTCAGCCGGCGGCTTCTTTCTGATCGCTAGCCGTTCTTGCAAGTATTTTTCGATCTCCAGGCAGCCTCTGTATCGAGGGCCACTTTCGCAAGGAGAACGGTAGGGCTAGGGAATGCTTCAGAAAATCAGAATGCGCCAGCCACGGTCCGACAGAGAGGCGCAAGTCATTTTGCGACGACAGGAGCCCGGCGCTTCTTCCTTCGCCACATGATTGACTCGATCCCGGAAGGCGTCAGCCCTGTTGCTAGGTGAAGCACCCGGAGCGCTTCTTCGCTCGGAGTGAATGTCGTGGATGGATCTTCATAGAGATGCTTTGCCCAGTAGTGGATCCATTGCTGTAGTTTTCGATTCCTGCCACTTGGATCGACCTCATCCAGAATTCTGTGGAGTTCGTCCCGATCGTTTTCTACGAGCTTGCAGCGCCCGCGCGCGTCGCTCATCAGTGGGCCGATCGCCTTCCAGAGTTGAAGCACTCCGCGTGTGACATCGTACGCGTGCAGAGTTACAGCCCGGCGAGCATCGCCAGCACTTTGCACGAGGCGTCTCCACGTGGAAGGAGTGAATGAACCAAACTGATCCACGTCCGGAATGAAGAACACCTGGCGTCCGTCCGGCAAGGCTTCGTAGGGCAGGCCCTGCCTCCCGAGAAGGTCAACGCTCACGCCTTCGGGCCAGGGAGAAAAATACCCTTCGCAGCTTAGGCGATCGTCGAAGCTCGCAGGGGGCGTGACTTGCAAGGGAAGGTAGGACTCGGTCTCGTCAGTGTCCAGACAGCACAGGTCCACCTTGGCCTCGACCTTGGGCTCTGCCAACCCCACCGCCTTGATCTGGTGCCATCGGCAGTTGAACCACGCCTCGGGACTTGGGATCCAATAGTAGGGCAACCCGAGTTGCGCACGGATCGCTGATCCCTGAGGGCCATTCGGATTGAGCAAGAACCCCTCGTACATGATGGCGAGTATAGAGCCAACCGTTTCTCGGCGGTACATCGTGGAACCGGACGGGACGAATCGCGGTAATTCCTGGACGCGATCTAGATCGTCTGGAAAGATTCAGACATGCGTGCGGTGGTTCTCCTCTGTGCCGTCTTGATCGTCGGCATCCTGATCGGCCGGGCGACGGTCAAGTATAGGAGCAGCGAGGATGTCTGAACCGCGGCTGTACCTGTATCGCAAGGCTGGGCGCGAGGTCTGGGATGCGGAGATGTGGCTTCCAGACGGGCGCAGGCGCGTCTGGAGAACGGGGATCGCAGACCGTGACGCCGCGGAACGGGCGGCGCAGGAACGTCTGGAGGCCCTGGTAGCTTCGACGGCGGCGACGGTTTCTCCCGTGGTGGGTGCGAGTGCTACCACGGCCGATGACGACGTTGGGGTGACTGCGCAGGTCGGAAGCGTGGTGGCGGCACCAGCGGACGCGGGGACGGAACCGATGACGGAGACGGGGACATCGGCCAGCGTAGCGGAGCAGGCGGCACCGGTGGTTGCGGTGCAGGCGAGCGAGGCTACCTGGAGCGAGCGGTTCGACCGTTGGTTCTTTGGCGAGCTGGCTTCGCTCTGGCGGGCGCGGGCGTAGCGGCGGGAACGCGCGAGCGGCGGGTGGGCTTGGGCGCGGCTTCGCTGGCGGCGCGGGTGGCGCGGATGCGGGCGAGGAGGGCGGAGGCGGGTTCGTAGTCGCGGCCTTCTTGGCGGGCCAGCTCGGCCTCGGTGGGGACGAGTTCGCCGCGGAAGGCTTTGGCGAGGATCGCCTGGGTGATCTTGTCGACGCGGGCGGTGGCCGCGGCCACGC
>PMJE01000390.1:0-124 GCA_003157315.1 Myxococcales bacterium
ACCACAACCGGCGGCGCCACCACTGGCGGCACGGCGACGGGCGGCACAACCACAGGCGGCAAGACTGGCGGCACCACGACCGCGACGGGTGGCGCAGCCTCGGGCGGTAGGACCACAACTGGCG
>PMJE01000390.1:140-3003 GCA_003157315.1 Myxococcales bacterium
CAACAGCAACGTGACCGTCGTGAACAATGCGGTCGGCGGTCTGACCATTCAAACCTGGCTCTACAAGAGCGTCAGTGGAACACCAGACGCCAATGGCGAATGTGCGGTAACCGACTCGACGCTCAACTCGCGCTGGACCAACATGCTTAGTTCGACATCTGGCATGAAAGCCGGCGACTACCTGGTCATTTCTTTTGGAATTAACGACGGCGACGCTTCATGTCCGAAGCACGTTGGCCAAGCCAAATACCTTGGCTACCTGAACCTGATGGTACAGGCCGCCAAGGGCATGGGCGTGGAATCCATTCTCATGCCTCCAGTTGCCTGCATCGACTGTGGCGGCGGCAACACGGCCGTCAACATTCGTCAGGCCTATTTCACGACCGCTACCAACGACGCCGGCGCCGCGAACAATGTGCCGGTCATTGATTTGGGCGCACTCAGCGTGGCCCTGTACAACAGCCTCGGCTTCTGCCCCAACAGCGCTGACTACACTTCAACTACAAGCAAGGTGGGCCAGTTCTTCTGCCAGGATCATACGCACTTCGAGCTAGCCGGGGCCAAGCAGATCGCCCAGGTAATCGTTAAGGCGCTGAAAGATCAGAGCATCGGGCTCGCGTCCTACCTCCTGAACTAGCCAAATCCCCGCGCGCGAAGCGTCAAGCCAGTGATCTCACTGTGTTAACTACGGGCGTGGCGACTACACTACTCTGGTCACGTCGCTGGCGAGCGAAGCCAGCTTGCCCCGGACAAGACCGGGAAATCGCGGTCGAAATCCTGGCGATTGACACCAAGCCGGTCTTCTGTCCATTTTGCAGGCAACTCCTTCAACCCGTAGCCGAGAATTCCACACATGAGGAACCGACGCGTCTTGTGTTCGAGGGTGCTGGCACTCGTTCTGCCGGCGGCATTGGCACTTTCTTGCATAAAGCGGGACTGGAGCGTGTGCTCGCCCCAGGACGAGTGCCAGAGCGGGTACACATGCACCGCCGATTGGAAGTGCGTGAGGAATATCGACGGCGGCGACGATGGCCTGGTGGCCGTGGACAGCCGTAGCACAGCGGATGCGGGGGCTGGCGGCATGGACGGCCCGGCTCCTGCGGAGACCAACGGGCCTGGGGAAGATGCGTCTGGGCCGGATGCAGCCGATTCGCCCGCGCCCGCAGTGCCCGACGCCGCGATAGACACCACTTCTGAACTCGATGCTTCCGGCGGTAGCGGCGGCGTATTTGACGCCGCGGCAGGCACACCTGGACTCGATGGTTTTAGCAGCGCCGATAGTGGCGGGGGCGAACCCGATGCCGCTGCCGATGCCCCGGCGGCGCGCCCCGATGCGCCATCGCTCTCGGCACTCGGTGCTCCCTGCTCGGCGGGCAGCGGCTGTGCCAGCGGCAACTGCGCAGACGGTGTCTGCTGCGACAAACCCTGCAGCGGGTGCAATGCCTGCACGAACGATCTCACCGGAAAAGCCGATGGCACTTGTTCCTTCGTTGGCGTCGGCAGGAATCCGCACCGCGCGTGTGCAGACGAAACCGCCACCAACCCGTGTGGCAGCGATGGAACCTGCGATGGCAAGGGTAGCTGCCGCTACCCCGCCGTTGGAACTGCTTGCGGTGACCCTTCATGCACGGGTTCGACACTGACAACCAATGCCTGCGACAGCACCCACACCTGTGCCCCGACCAGCACCCTTTGTCCCCAATCCACGGCCTGTGATGGGAACACCTGCGGCTCGAAGAAGGCTGCTGGTGCCGCGTGCAGTACCGGGACGGAGTGTGCAAGCGAAAAATGCGCGGACAACCTGGACGGAACCTTCAAGATTTGTTGTGCGAGCGCTTGCTCCACTTGCCAGGGCTGCAAGAGCGATGGGTCTGCGTGCACGAAGAAGAACGCCGGGGCGGCTGACTCCTCGTGTGGAACTGCCGCAAGTTGTCAGACCGGAACCTGTAGCAGCGCTGGCACTTGCCAGCAGGCTGCGGCAGGCACGAATTGCGGGACCAATCTATATTGCACCGGGGATGGCCAATGCACGTGTCAAGCAGGTGGTGCCTGCCAGCCCACCGCCGTCTGCATGCAGGGAACGTACTCCTGTTCGACCGGTGTACCAGTGTGCACCGCGACGGTGGCCTGGGGCACCGACCACGCCTGCGGTCCTGCACAGTCCTGCTCGGGAAAGACCAAGAGTACGGCACAAAACTGCAATGGCAACGGCCAGTGCAGTGCCCAGACAACCCAAGGATGCACCTACCGATGCAACAGCCAGGGAACGGATTGCGACGACACCAACTACTGTTCGCCTAGCCCGTGCTTGAATGGCGGTAACTGCGCGAACACTACCAGCACATACACGTGTACCTGCACAGGTGGATGGGGCGGTCCCACCTGCGCGACCAAGCTATTCGAGGGGCTCGGCATGCTATCAATTGAATATGGGTACGCCAGTTACGCCAATGCGGTCAGCGCCGACGGGACCATCGTGGTCGGGGAGGTGGACGGTGACGCCAATGAAGTCAGCACGGCCTTCAAGTGGACCAGCGCCACAGGTATGACGGCCCTAGCGTCAAGTTCCGGGGCACCCGACACTGTCGCTACTGCCTTCTCGGCGAGCGGCATCGTCGGTCGAGGGCTACTGCTGCCAGTTGCACTCTTTTGGACCGGGACACTGGAGTACGATCTCAATGATCTGAGCGGCAATGGCTCGTATGCGCTTGGCATTAGCAACAACGGAACCATCGTAGGCCATGCCTTGAACGCCAGTAGCGCCTACAGGGCAGTGCGTTGGACGAGTTCGTCTGCTCAGCCCGTGGTGCTGGACACGGCAGGCACCTACCAGTACAGCAGTGCCGCGGGTATCTCGCCGGAT
>PMJE01000619.1 GCA_003157315.1 Myxococcales bacterium
GCAGCCGTCGGTTATCGGGGGATTTTGCGCCAAGGCCCAACAACTACCGGGGGCAACGGTAGCCCGCACCGGAGCATTGTCGTAACACTGTTGCATGGGAGTGCTCGGATCCCAATACGAGGTATCCATGGGAACGTTCCCCCACAGAAGCCCCCGGTCGCCCAGCACGACGTTGCAGTTGCCACCGATGGGCGTTCCCCCAGCCCCCATGTCGCTGCTGATCACGCCGATGTGGACGTCAGGCAAGCTGGTACCGCCACTTCCGTCGGGAATCTGCAGCAACGCCTGGATCATCTTGGGAAAGTTGTCGGCCAGGCGTTGCTGCTTGGGATCCATCGAAGGGGAGTTGTCGATCATAAACAAGATGTCCACCTCACGCTCTGGGCTGACCAGAATCGTGAAGTCGGTCTCTTGCCCTACTTGCGGCCCCGGCCAGTTCGGCGTGGACTTGCACGCGTACAGAGCCAGAGGCAGCAAGGAAACCAGCCCCCAGCGCGGGTACTGCCGACGGACCATGGACAAGAACCGCAAGTGACGACAGGTCATGGGTTACCCTCCTCGCAGACGAGCCGGAACAACTGCCGGAATTTTCGGGCAGTTTGCCGCGAAACGCAAGCCCAAGGGCATGCAATCTTCGCAGCTAGTACCCCTCGGGCTCGGCCCTGACCTTGCCCCGCCAGACCCGGTAGATGAACGCAGTGTAGCCCAGCACAAAGGGCAAGGCGCAAGCAACGATGATCAGCATGGCCGTTAGGGTGCGGGGTGACGAGGCGGCGTTGAAGGCGGTCAGGCTGCGCCCTACCTCGTTGGTGCAAAGAACGAAGATCGGACAGGCCGCGATGGCCAGGATGGCGACCACGCATGCGATGCTGACCGAGGAGCAGAGAAAGGCGAGGCGCAGTCGTGTGCGACGCAAGAGGATCGGCAGGCCAACCAGGCACAGCGCCATCGGGGGCACTGGAATCCAGGGCGCGAAGGACTGGCGCGCGCGCAGAAACAACCAGGGCGCATCCGAGGGCGCCCACAGTGTGGCATCCAGGTACAGCGCCACGAACGCGGCCCAGGCGAACAGGGCCGCAGTGACCGCACGCTTGCCCAGCTCGCCCTCGGTCTTCATGGCCAGCCAGCAAGCGCCCTGCATGGCGAACATAGCCAGGGTGGTCGCCCCAATGAAGAGTGAAAAGGGATTGAGCAGAGCCCAGAAGCCTCCCGCGTATTCTCCGCGCGCATCGAGAGGCAACCCACGCATCAGGTTGCCCACCGCCACGCCCAAGATCAGCGCAACCAGCGCGCTGCCACCCGCAAAGCTGCGGTCGAAAAATCGGCGCCAGGCCGGCGATGCCCCCCGGTTGCGCGCCTCGATGGAAACCGCGCGTATGATCAGCCCGAGCAGCACCAGCATCATGGCCAGGTAGAAGCCGGAGAACACTGTGGCGTACACAGGCGGAAAGGCGGCGAACAAGGCACCCCCCGCAGTCAGCAGCCACACCTCGTTGCCATCCCAGACTGGAGCGACACTGGCCACGCAGACGCGGCGTTCCTCCTCGGAACGCGGAACCCAGAAATGCAAGAACCCGACCCCCAGGTCAAAGCCATCGAGAATCGCGTAGCCCGCCACCAATACCGCTACCAGCACGAACCAAATCAGATCCAAAATCATGACGGCACTTCCTCCCCGCCCCCACCAGGCCCTTGCAGCACCTTCTTGCGTACCAGATAGAAGGTGAGGCCGAGGAGCCCGAGGTAGATCACCACGAACATCAGCAATGAAATCGCCACTTGCTCGCTGGGCACCGAGCCAGAGAAGGCGTCCTTGGTGCGCAGCAGGCGATACACGCTCCACGGCTGCCGGCCGACTTCAGCAGTGACCCAGCCGACCTCGTTGACCACGAAGGGAATCGGCAGGCAATAGCACAAGACTTTGAGATACCGTCGCGAAACGAATAAGCGGCCGCGCCACCACAGGAACACACCCAGCGCCAGCACCACGCCCAATCCCAGACCCAACCACAACATTGCGTGAAACGTCATCGCGGTCGCAGTCACCGGCGGACGATCTTCGGGTGCAAAGGCATCTAGTCCGGTGACCCGGGCGTCAAAGTCGAAGTAGGTCATGAAGGAAAGCAGTTTGGGCAGAAGAACCTCGGGCAAAGGCTGGCCGACCACGGCCAGTGGTGCGCCGGTTTGCGTGTGATGGAGAACCTCGATGGCCGCGAATTTCTCGGGCTGGGTGCGCGCGACCTGGCGGGTGTGGGCATCGCCCACCACCACCTCGGCCGCTAGTGCGGCCAGGCCAAACACAAGGGCCAGGCGCAGCGAGCGCCGAGCGAATTCCTGGTGCCGGCCACGCAGAAGGTAGTACGCGCTGAGCGAGCCGACAAACACCGCGGCCGTGATCCACGAGCCCAGAACTGCGTGCAGGAAGCGCAAGGGCGTCGACGGATTGAACACCGCGGCGGCAAAGTCGGTCAACTCCGCCCGGCCGTGCAGAATCGCAAAACCCGCGGGCGTCTGTTGCCAAGAATTGGCCGCCACGATCCAGAAGGCAGACAGGGTCGCACCCAGCGCGACCATGAGCGTGGCAAACCAGTGCGTGCGCCGGGACACCCGCTTTTCGCCGAAGAGCAAAATGCTGAGGAACGAGGACTCGAGAAAGAACGCAATCAGCGCCTCGGCCGCCAGTGGCGCGCCAAAGATGTCGCCCACGAAGCGAGAATAGCTGGCCCAGTTGGTGCCGAATTCGAATTCCATTACCACCCCGGTGGCCACACCGCCGGCAAACACTATGCCGAAGATGTGGCTCCAGAAGCGCAACATGCGGTCATAGACCTCGTCAGGCCGGCGCATACGCAGGCTGGCTACCATGACCAGCACCACGCCCAGGCCCATGGTGAGCACCGGATACAGGTAGTGCACCATCACGGTCAGGGCGAACTGCGCGCGTGCCAGGGTGAGAGCGCTCATTGGCTGGCTCGACTATGATCTTGGGCGCCGTCGTTTGATCTCGTTGACCAGGCCATTGGTCGACGAGTCGTGGGCGGTCACGTCGCCGGGTGCGCGCAGCTCGGGCAGGATGGCGTTGGCCAGTTTCTTGCCCAGTTCCACGCCCCACTGGTCGAAGGAGTTCACGTTCCAGATGATACCCTGGACAAAAATCTTGTGTTCGTAGAGCGCGATCAGTCTGCCCAACGTGCGCGGGTCCAGCTTCTGGTAGAGGATCGAGTTGGTGGGCCGGTTGCCGGGGAACACCTTGTGGGGCAGAAGCGCGGCCAGGGCCTCGCCCTTCATGCCTGCGGCTTCCAGTTCGGCGCGCACCTCGGCCTCGCCGCGGCCTAGCATCAGCGCCTCGGTTTGCGCCAGGTAGTTCGCCAGTAACAATGTGTGGTGCTCGCCAATCGGGTTGTGCGTGTCGACCGAGGCAAGGAAATCGCAAGGCACCAGCTTGGTCCCCTGATGCAGCAATTGATAGAAGGCGTGCTGACCGTTGGTGCCAGGCTCGCCCCAGATCACTGGGCCGGTCTGGTAGTTCACCACCTGGCCGTCGCGGGTGACCCGCTTGCCGTTGGATTCCATGTCGCCCTGCTGGAAATAGGCTGGGAAGCGCGACAGGTACTGGTCGTAGGGCAGGATGGCGTGGGTCTCGGCGTGGAAGAAGTTGTTGTACCAGACACCCAGCAAGGCCAGCGTGACCGGCAGATTCTCTTCTAGAGACGCGGTTCGGAAGTGCTCGTCGATCTCGTGCGCGCCTTCCAGCAAGGCGCGAAAGTTGTCGAAGCCGATGCCCAGCGCGATCGACAATCCAATCGACGACCAGAGCGAGTAGCGGCCGCCAACCCAATCCCAAAACACAAACATGTTTTCAGGCGCGATGCCGAACTTGGTGACTTCCTCAGCATTGGTCGACAGCGCGACGAAATGCTTGGCGATGTGACGCTCGTCTTTCGCGTGCCGTAGAAACCAGGCGCGCGCGCTGTGCGCATTGGCCATGGTCTCCTGCGTAGTGAAGGTCTTGGATGCCACCAGAAACAGCGTGGTCTCGGGGTTCACCCGCTTGAGTGCCTCGGCCACGTGCGAGCCGTCCACGTTGGACACGAAGTGAAAATCGAGATCGTCGCGACGATAGGGCCGCAGCGCCTCGCACACCATGACCGGCCCGAGATCCGAGCCGCCGATGCCGATGTTGACCACCGCGCGGATGGCCTTGCCCGTGCAGCCGGTCCAGGCGCCACTGCGCACCGACTCGCTAAAGACGCGCATGTGGTCCAAGGCCGCGCGCACCTCGGGCATCACGTCCTGGCCAGCCACTAAAATGGGTCGCGACGACAGGTTGCGCAGGGCCACGTGCAGCACCGCCCGGCCCTCGGTCAGGTTGATAGGCTCGCCCGCGAACATCTTGTCGCGCATGGATTCCACGCCCGCGGCGCGCGCCAGCTCGCACAGCAACGCCATGGTTTCGCTGGTGATGCGGTTCTTCGAGTAGTC
>PMJE01000629.1 GCA_003157315.1 Myxococcales bacterium
GTTCTCCATCTGGTAGTGGCCGGTGCCTCCTCCCGGCGGCGGCTTCGTTGCTCCACCCGCATTGGTAACGCCGCCTCCGCTCGGTGCCCCGCCGTCAGTGATGACACCGCCGGTGGGTTGCACGCCGCCCGTGGGTTGGGCGCCGCCGGTGGTCTTGACGCCGCCGGTGGGTTGGGCGCCGCCGGTGGCCTTGACGCCGCCGGTGGGTTGGACGCCNNCGGTGGGTTGGACGCCGCCGGTGGTCGTGACGCCGCCTGAAGCTTGGACGCCGCCCGTGGGCTGAACCCCGCCCGAAGCCTGCGCGCCGCCCGAAGTTTGGGCGCGGCCCAAAGCCTGCGCGCCGCCTGAAGTCTGGGCACCGCCGGCTCCTTGGCGGGTGGTTCCGGTAGAAGAATCACATGCAGGGAAAAGCATCCCTACGCCTATTGCGCACAGAAATGACGTGAGGATTCCGCCTACTCGACCTTGGGTCTTGCGCTCTCTTTGCATGTGTTCCTCCCTGAAGGGGGTCTAATGAAGTCAAGGCTGTGAGGAGTAGTGCCCTTGCCTCTTTGGCACGGCTCAGCCCTCTTCCTTGTGCAAACGCGATCATCTCTTTACCCCGGGGACTCTGACGCGCTGCCGTCGGGCTGCCTTGCGACAAGACGTCGCAAAACCACCAGCCAGGCAAGAAGTGCCACCACCGCAAGGCCAGCAAATCTAAGCCCCCACACAAAGCTTGCAGGTTCGTATCGGAATTGCATCGTTGCCGATCCCGCGGGAACCACCACGCCGCGAACCGCGTGATTTGCGCGCAGAATAGGCACGGGCTTGTCATTCAGGTAGGCATGCCATCCAGCATCCCAAAGGTCTGACAACACGATCATGCCCGGAGTCTCCATTGCAATCGCCAGGGTAATGCGCGAAGGAAGTTCCTTGAGGATCGCCACACTGCCGCGCGCCGGATTCGGCAGATCGATCGGCGACTCGACGTACGCGACATCCCTCGGATTGAAATCCTCCGACGCCAGCCTCTTCAGTCGCTCATGTGAATCTGCCACGCTTTCCACCCGCCCAGGGATGAAAGCACGCGGAAGTGCGTTTGGATTTGTCAACACCCAGTAGTCTTGACTCGCAAGCGTTGGGTGAATGCCCAATGGAGGGGAACCGCGAAAGATCACGTGGCGAACCGCCAGCATATCCAGCACCGGCGAAAGCAAGGCGCCCGCATTCGTCACCCGAATCTTCGGTCGCATGAACTGGGCACGCAGATACTCCGGCCCATCCTGCGGCTGGGCCGCAATACTTAGCAGCTTCAAGAAGTTCGCCGGAAAGACTCCATCATAGCCGCGAACGTCGCGCAGACCGTTGATCGTTGCGAGGGCTGCTGGAAGACAGCCGGAGCCGATCACGCGAACGGGCGTGTCTCGCGCCAGTTCCTCAAGGACGGGAATGTGTGGATAGTACAATTGCGGATCGGACTGGAAGTCACGACTGCGGCCAAACTCGATGAGTTCCGCAACCCAAGAAAGGCCCACCAGAAAGACCAGCCATGGCCAATGCTTCCCCATCCTCAGCAACAGCCAACCGGCAAGGGCA
This sequence comes from Myxococcales bacterium, assembly GCA_003157315.1. The sequence continues at coordinate 1,579 of PMJE01000629.1, forward strand.
ACCCCGCACAGTAGCGCCGCAACGGCGTATGATCGGCTGAACCAATGCTGAACCTCTTGCGCGCGCCCAACCTCGCGAATGCGCGCCAAGGCCATCTCGACCGACTCCGGTGGAGAAATCACACGAGATGCACACCACACGCACAGTGCGCTCAGCAAGCCGATCGGTCCCCAAAACCAAGTCCGCCATCCGACGCGCCCCTGCCACACAATGTCCAATCCGATTGCCGCCATACAGAGAATCGCAAACGACGAAACGAAGGTAAAGCGGTTGTAGGACAGCATCCTGAGCCCAGGCAGTCGGAACAAATCCACGATCCCAGGGATGTTCAAACACCAACTCAGTCCAACAAACCCGGAGACCATCCAAAACACGTTGATCGAGCGGTGGCGACGACTGCACCATGCTAACGGCGCAATGAACAGGGTGGCAATCAGTCCGGTGTAGGCGGCAGCAGAGCTTTCCAGGGTGTTTCCCTGTCCCCGTGGAGCAATGGAAACGCTCCCGGGCGCCAATGAGCCGTATATCCTCGGCAGGACAACCTGGGGCAGAGCGGACGCGCCGACCGGAGGCCGCTCCTCCCCGCCCGCGCTCCGCCTTTCCAAGCGGGCACCGGTACGGGAGTATTCCAGCAAGGGAAGAATTGCAGGAGCCGCCAGCAGGAATCCCAGCAGCCAGGCCGCGACCAGAGTTGCTGCAGTCAGCAAGCCCCTTTGGGAAAACCATGCCTTGCGATACCGGTCGAAGATACACCAGAGGCCAAAGAATCCGGAAACAAGCAGCACCTCTGCAGCAACATCCAATTGACCCGATACCAAGGTGAGGCAAGTGGCTATTACGAGGCCAACGCGTGCGCCCCAGCCTCTCTGATGCACGGCCCGATGGACCGCCAATAGCAGCCAGGGCAACCACACCACGGGTAGTGCAACCAGGAAACCCTGCCAAAGAACGAAGAAGGCGGTCAGGGGAAATGCCCAGGCTGCGATAGTTGCCGGCCAAAAAGCGATGGAAAGGGCGCGCCGACAAAACAGGTATGCGCCCGCACCGCTGACCAGCGCCGCGAGAAGCGCAACCCAGGCGATTGCGAGCGGTGACGGGAAAACTGAGCGAAGCACCCAGAACGGAGAAAACGCCGGCCAGATGTTCGGAGCGCCGGCGTACTGATGGGAGTTCCACGAAGGGAACCTGCCAGACCGCAATTCCGACCCAAGATAGTGGCGACTGGGCTCCATACTGAGAACCAGGTCCAGTAGCTCCCGATTGAACTCGGGCTTCGCCCCGGGCTCGGNNTCAGCGACGGTCCGTACAAGCTGGCCTGGCCGAGGACAATGCCGCCCAGAACGATGGCGAGCTTGCGGTGATTCAGCGCTTTCCACAGCCTGCTCATCAGATTGGAACTACCGGCCTCGGGGATAGCGATGTGAATCTCCATTTCCTCGGCGTTGCGTAGGCGAAACTAGCGGAGGACGACGCCGGGCTCAAGCCCGAGAATGGGAGGAGCTGCACACGACGGGGAAGCGATGCGGCCGAGCCGGCGGCGGGCCAGGAAGTCCAGCCATTGCTCGGCGGAAAGCACCTGAACGTTCGCGGCAAGCAAGGGCGCAAGCCAGTCCGAAGCTACCGGGAAGTAGATGGGGTGCGCGTTGATGACCAGCGGGGCCTGCACAGTGGTCGCTCGTGGCAGAAGCTGCGCGATGCGATCCCCCAGAAGTGCGGCGGCGATCTTGGCCTCTGCCGGCGACTGGGTTCGCAGCGACGCATCGTCGACGGCGGTCGGTTGCTGCAAGATGGGCAGCGCGATCCCTGCCGGGTCGACGAAACGCACGGGCCGGGCAGCGCCGCCCAGGAATCCGGCGCATGGGCCGGCGCCGCTGCACACGCGCAGGAAGTTGAGATCCATGGCAATCCCAGCGCGGGCCTCCGCTGCCGGGACCTCCAGGTAGCCGGGCCAGCGCGCCCAATGGTTGCGCGCGACCAAGGGCCTGCTCGCGGTCAGCTCCGCTATCGCTTCGGTCACGCGGCCCAGGTCGTCGACGGTGCGCAGTGAAGGGTGCACGCCCAGGCCATGCCCTGCCGCCAGCAANNACCGTGTCGTGCGCCAGGGTGGCCGGCTTGCCTGCGCCAACGTTCAGATCCGGCGGGGCGCCGAGGCCGCGGTGGGTAAGCATGAAGGTGGCCCTGAACGAATTCTTCTCCAATACATCAGCCATGTGCAGGACAAACTCGTCGTCCGCATAGTCCTGATCGCTGGTCAACACGACGGTGGGGCGGCCGGCCGGCAAACCCGCGCTGCGGGGTAGCGGGCAAGCAAGCCCAGCCTCCAAGGTGGCCAGCAGATCGTCGATCATCTCGTCGGCGAAGGGACGCTCTAGCAGTTCGGGCGCCAGCTCGGGGAGAAGATCGATTGGCTGCACAGTGCCGTTGTGGTCGCTGTCCTGTCCGACCCGCGCAGGATCGCCCTGGCGCAGGGTATACAGCCAGGCCGCCAGGTCGAAACCAAGTCGCATCACTGTGCCGTTGCCGACCCTGCGCCAGGCCGCCACGGTCTCGCCGTCCTCGCTTTGCAGCCAGGGCCGCTCGTCCTGGGCGGCGTCGAGTCGGTGAACCGACGCATCGGCCAGCGGCAGTCGCAGATCCTTCCAGCGAATTGCGGCCGCTTGAAGCTGTACGCCCCTCATGTCGAGCAGCACCACCGCCTTGCCCTCGCGGGCCAGGGCGTCGGCCTGCGCAGGGATCGCCACTACCACCAGGCGATAGCCAGCCAGATCGAAGCCCGGCTCACCTGC
>PMJE01000591.1 GCA_003157315.1 Myxococcales bacterium
TCGGGCATCATGATGCTGGAACACCTAGGATGGACCTCGGCCGGCGAGCGCATCGTGCGCGCCCTGGAAAAGACCATCGCGCAGAAGACCGTGACCTACGACTTCGCGCGCCTGACCGACGGTGCGAAAGAAGTCTCGTGCTCCGAGTTCGGCACGCGCATCATCGCCAACCTGTAAGAAAGTTAGCTTCTTCTCACAAAGGGCACAGAGAAGCACAGAGGCGGAGGAGAAGAAAAGGGGTTCGGACCGGACCCAAACAACTCCCTTCTTCTCTTCTGCCTCACTGACCTCTGTGTCTCTGTGAGGAATAGGTAGCCAACTCCGGCTTTCTTATGAGTAGTCTAGGTTGAATGCCTGACCACCTGACCAAGTTGTTGGCCTCTCTGCGCCGTTCTTGCAAGGCCGGTCTCTGGTCCAGCGGCGTGAACCTGGTGCGCGCCGGAGCCGTTGCGGTGGAATCGCGCAGCGACGAAGAAATCGTCCTGCGCGTGCGTGCCCCGGGCCGCGCGGTTGCGCCCACTGTGGTGTTGTATCCCGGCGAAAACGAGTGGGACTGCGACTGTCCTGGTCGGGTACGCCCGTGCGAGCACCTGGCCGCGGCCGCAATTGCGCTGGGCCAGGGCGAGGCGGCGAGCGCGGGCGACGCGGCAGTTGCGCCGTTGCCCAAGACCGCAGAGGCATGGGCGCGCATCGTGTACCGCTTTTCGCAAATTCCCGGCGGGCTGCAACTGCGGCGCTTCGTGGTGCGCGCCGACGGCAGCGAAACGCCGCTGGCTGGCACGTTATCGGCCCTGCTCTCCCGGCCAGACCAAGCCCGCAACCTGCAAGTCGAGCAACACGACCTGCACGCGGATCGCATCCTGGAGTTCGGTAGCCACGGCACGCTGCCGCCACCTAAGATGGATGCCCTGGTACGCGTGCTGGTGGGCGCCCGTCTGGTTTTCCTCGACGGCCGCGAAGTGGCCATGTCCGAAGAAGAACTTCTGCCCAGCGCTCTGGTCGAGGATCGGGGCGACGAGGTCGTGGTCACAATTCATCGCGATCCGCGCATCACCTCGGTGCCCAGCGCCGCTCTGGTGCTGGCCGGCGATGCCCTCACCCGCCACGGCGAGATCGAACTGTGCGGCGCCTGGCTGGAGCACCTGCCGATTGTCCAGCGCTACTCTGCCAGCCAACTGGCCGAGCTGGCGACCCGCGTGCTGCCGGAGCTCTCGCGCCGCATGGCGGTCGAGGTGCGCAGCAAGCGCCTGCCCAAGATNNGACCTTCGAGGGCGCGGACACCGCACGCTTCGTGGACAAGGTCAAACGCTGGCACGGCGATCTGGCTGGTGACGGAGCGCGCCTGCTGGGTGCGCGGGTGCGCCTGGAACCCAATATGCGGGTGCGCGATCTGCCTGCGTCGGGCAACGGCGTTCCCCAGGCTGGTTTCGATTTCAGCTTCACTGTGGTGGGCGAGACCGAGGCCGAGCAGCGCGCACTCGGCCCTGGGCCGCATTCTGTCGACGCAGCCACGGTGATTCGCGCCTGGGAAGACGGCTTGGGTCTGGTTCCGCTGGTCGGCGGCGGATTCGCGCCCTTGCCGCAGGCCTGGCTCGATCAGCACGGCGGAGTTCTGGCGCGCTTGCTCGCAGCCCGAGCGAGTGATGGGCGACTGGCCAACCACGCCCTGCTTGCCCTCGGCACCCTGTGTGACGATCTCGACCAACCGCCGCCCGCCGGGCTGGATCGCCTGGCGCCGCTGGCCGAAAGCTTCGAACGTCTGCCCGAGGCCAAGCTGCCCGAGGATCTGCGCGCCACTCTGCGGCCCTACCAAAAGGTCGCAGTCAACTGGCTGACTTTCCTGCGCAGCGTGGGCCTGGGCGGCATCCTCGCCGACGACATGGGCCTGGGGAAGACCATCGAGGCTATGTGCCTGTTTGAGAAGAAGTGTCTGGTTGTGGCGCCAACAAGTGTGCTGCCCAACTGGCAGGCCGAACTCGCGCGCTTTCGCCCCTCAGTGCGGGTCAGCGTGTACCACGGCCCCACCCGCAAGCTTGACGACGCGGACGTCATTCTCACCACCTACGCAATCTTGCGCCTCGACGGCGCCGAGTTGGCTGCAAAGCACTTCGACCTGGTGGTTCTCGACGAGGCTCAGGCTATCAAGAACCCCGACAGTCAGGTGGCCCGCGCGGCCTATGCGCTTTCCGCCGAGTTCCGCATCGCCATGACCGGCACGCCGGTGGAGAACCGGCTCGACGAGTTGTGGAGCCTCATGCACTTTGCCAACCGCGGTTTGCTCGGCGGTCGACGCGAATTCGACGCCGAGTTCGCTCGTGGAGTGGCTGATGGCATGCCCGGCGCGGCCGCGAACCTGCGCCAGCGCATTCGTCCATTTGTCATGCGCCGGCGCAAGGCCGAGGTCGCGCCCGAGTTGCCCCCGCGCACCGAGGCCACTCTCAAGGTCGTGCTCGACGAGCGCGAGCGCGCGGTCTACGACGCNNGTCCGCGCCGCGACCCAGGCCGAGCTGGTCGCCTCCATGAGCGGGGCTGACGAAAAGGGATTCAGCGTGATGAAGGCCCTGGAGGCGCTCCTGCGCTTGCGCCAGGCCGCCTGTCACCGCGGCCTGCTTCCCGGACAGAAAGCCGACAGCTCAGGCAAAGTCGAGGCGTTGCTCGAATCCCTGGAGACCGCCGCTGCCGACGGCCACAAGGCACTGGTTTTCTCACAATGGACCTCTTTGCTCGACCTTATTGAGCCCGCACTGAACAACGCCGGCATTCCGTACACTCGATTGGACGGTTCTACTCGGGACCGAGGCGAGGTTGTCGAGAAATTCCAGTCCGAAGACGGCCCGCCCGTCATGCTGATTTCACTGAAGGCCGGCGGCACCGGACTGAATCTCACCGCCGCTGACCACGTCTTTCTGTGCGACCCCTGGTGGAATCCCGCAGTGGAAGACCAGGCCGCCGACCGAGCCCACCGCATCGGCCAGGACCGCCCAGTCACGATCTATCGACTGATCGCTGTGGACACCGTCGAGGAGCGCATTCTCGATTTGCAGGAAAAGAAGCGCGCGCTCGGNNACGGTATGATCCTCAAGCGAAGAACCACCGACTTAAGATGGTTCGAGTGGAGCGCATGCCCCCGACGATGGCGGTCTGGGCGGTGTGCTGGAAGGCCTTTGTGCGGCCCCTGGCAGGAGTAGAATAACGTCATGGCTGGCCCCGGCACGCCCGAGTTGAACTTGCAGGCGGAGAATCTGCGCCTGGCCGAACAAGTGCGGGCGTTGTCTGGAGACGAGCATATTCGCCGCGAGGCCGCGCCCTGGCGAGACGCGACGCCGGCAGAGCGTGTGGCCGAGACCTGGCGCCTGTGCGCTCTGGTGCCATGGTTCCGATCGCTGTGGCCCGAGGATGTGCGCGCGCGCGCCGACGCGCCCGAGCTGCTGCCGGCGAGCACGCTGGCGATTCTCGAGCGGCTCAAGCAGGCGGGGGACGGCAAGTGACTGAGCCGGAGTCCGCGCCGACCGAGGTGGCCGTGCGACTCGCCGATCGCTTCGACGAAGATGGGCTGCCTTATGCTTTCGGTGGCGCGCTGGCGCTGGGTGCGTGGGGCGTACCGCGAACAACGTCGGCCGTGGACGTGTCGGCTTTTGTCAGCGAAAGAGAACTCGACCGTTTGCTTGATAGTGTGGAGCGAGCGGGCGCCATGGTGGAGCGAGTGCAAGCCCACGGCTCGGTGGCGCGCACGGGCTTTTTCGTCGCGTTCTTCGCCCGGACGCGCATCGATGTGTTCATCGCCCATCATCCGTGGCACGCGGAGATGCAGCGCCGACGCGTTTCGCTGCCGACGCCTGACGGAAGATTGCGCTGGTTCCTTTCGCCAGAAGACACAGCCCTGGCCAAACTGCTCTACGCTCGACCCAAGGACGTGCAGGATCTCGAGCGACTGTTTGCTGTCCAGGCTGGGCGCATCGATCTCGTGTACTTGCGCCAGTGGCTGCCGCGCATGGTTCCGGCCGGGGACGCCCGCCTTGGGCTACTCGAGGATCTGGCGCGCAGACTTGCCGCCGAGCCGGAGTGAATCTTTCGTGTAGACATGACTTCGTCGAACCCACTTTCCAGTCTGCCTCCCTGGAATCTCGTCGCATCCGACTACGCTGCCGAGGTCGCTCCCATTTTTGCCTGGTTTGCCCAGCAGGCGATCGATCTCGCGCTTCTTTCGCCGGGCGCGCGTGTACTTGATGTGGCTGCCGGACCTGGGACGCTGTCATTCTTGGCGGCGAGGGCCGGCGCACGCGTGACCGCGATCGATTTCTCACCCGCGATGATTGAAGAACTGCGTGAACGTGCGTCCGCCGAGGCGGTGGCGGTCGAATCGCGGGTGGGCGACGGGCAGACGTTGCCCTTCGCGGAGGCATCGTTCGACAGGGCGTTCTCGATGTTCGGCCTGATGTTCTTCCCCGATCGACTGCTCGGCTTTCGCGAGCTTCTGCGCGTGCTCGTGCCGGGCGGCGTGGCAGTCGTGTCGAGCTGGGCAGCTGAGGACGGCGACACCTGGCGCAACTTGATCTGGGACGCGGTTCGCGAGCACTTGCCGAACCTGCCGCTCGGCGGTTCAGCGCCTCCNNCACGAGCTCACCCACACCCTGCCGAGGATGACGACCCGGCAAGGGTGGGCGTGGATGGTGCGCGCAACTGCCCCGGTTGCCTTGCTACGCCAGAGCCTGGGACCGACGAAATGGGCCGCTTTCGATGCGTGCGTCCTGGCCAAACTGATCGAGGCGTTCGGCGAGGGGGCCCAAAGCATGCGGCGCAAGGCGAACTTGTCGCTCGGACACAAGCGAAGCTAGCCCGAACCGGGCATGAGCCTCTGGTCGCTTCGATTCATGCGGGTTGCTTGCCGGGGTGAAGGGCGCGACAATCCTTACCATGACGGACGAAAACCAGTTCATTTTGCCACCTTTCGAACCACGTAATCACTTGCGAACTCCGTTGACGGTCGTCGCCATGTTGCTCGGGATGGCGCTGGCAGGCGGATTCTGGATGTTCCTGGCGTGCGGGAAAGCCAGCTCCGCGGCCAGGATCGCCACCCAGGATCTCAAAGCCAGTCAGGCCAGGACTGCGGCGCTGCAGGCCGAGAAGGAGCAGCTCGAAACCGAGAAGGCACAACTGGAGGCGGAAAAGGCACAGCTTGAAACCGTGAAGAGCGAGTTGGACTCGGTGAAGCACGAGTTGGCGAAGAGCGCCCAGGCCAAGGAGGACGAGATCGCCGGGCTCAAGGGCATCTCCGACAAGATCCAGGACAAGATGAAGGACGAGATCGCCAACCATGACATCCATCTCGAGCAGGCCGGCAGCAGGCTGCGCGTGGTCTTCGCGGAGAAGGCGCTGTTTGATCCGGGCGAAGTGCAGATTTCCAAGCGCGGTGAAGGCGTGCTCGCGCGCGCGGCCGAGGCTCTTGCCGACACTCCTGACCAGCAGATCCAGGTCTTTGGTCACACCGACCGGGTGCCCGTCAACAGCAAGCTTGCGGCGCAATACCCGACCAACTGGGAGCTATCCGTGGCGCGGGCGACCAACGTGGTCCGCTTTCTGGCGGAGAAGGCCAAGCTACCAGCGCAACAGCTGGTTGCCAGTGGGCAGGGCGAATACCAACCCATCGCGAGCAACAAGTCCTCTGCCGGCCGCGCGCGCAACCGCCGCATGGAAATCCTTCTGACGCCGGCGCCAACCACGAAATCGAAGCTCAAGCCGGCGGCTGCGGCCAAGACCGGCGGGAAAGTGGCGGCAACAAAGCAGGCTGACAAGAAGACCGACAAGACCAAGAAGTCAGGCAAGAAGTCCCAATCGGGCAAGACGCACGTGTCCAGGTAGGATTCATGAAACGCCGTCGCGCCGCTCTGCCCTTCGCGTGCGCAACCCTGGCGCTAGCCGTGGGCGCCGCGGGCCGCAGCGCTCATGCGGTCGAGCGCCAGGCGGCGGCCGGCGCGCCCGAATGCGACGCTGCGAATCTGCTCGCGGGACAGATGCCCGCCGCCCAGGCCGAGGTCCGCGGCAACCCCGCCCTGGTCACCGACGGCACGGTTGCGCGTGAAGGGACAGCTTGGGACGCGCCTGCTGCCGTCACGCTGGCCAGCCATGCGGCCTCGATAACCTATGACTTGGGCGAGCCGCGCAAGCTGGGCGCGTTCTATCTGCAAGCCGACGCAAACGACACCTACAAGATCGCTGGCTCACGCGACGGTCAGCCAGGAAGTTTCCGGGTCTTGGCCGAGATCGCGAACGTGGTCGACCACGGACCTGGCCTGCGCGCGCGCGCTGTCCGGATCGAGCCGGTGATAGTGCGCTACCTGCGCATCGGCGACGCCGAGGGCGACGGATTCTATTCAGTGTCCGAGCTGGCCGCGTATTGCCTCGCCCCGACCCCGTTTCCGCCGCCCATGCGCACCCTCGACGCGCCCGTGGCAGTCGCACCGCAGTTCCCCCGCACGCCGGCAGTGGCAGAGCCCACGACGTCGGCAACCCGCCGGTTTGGCTGGCTTGAGATCTTGCTGGGCGTGGCCATCGTATTACTCGCCGGAGCAGGGATCGCCCGCCGCCGCAAGGGCGCGCCACCCTCGGCCAAGACCGCGGACCAACGATGCTTTGCGCTGCTGCTGCTGCTGTTCATGGCCAGCGGATGCGCGGCGCTGATCTACGAAATTGTCTGGTTTCAGATGTTGCAGCTGGTGCTCGGATCTTCGGCGGTTTCCCTTGCGGTGCTGCTGGGAACCTTCATGGGCGGGATGTGCCTAGGCAGCCTGGGGCTGTCGCGCTTTGTCTCGCGCCAGCGCCATCCCTTGCGGGTCTACGCGGTTCTCGAAATCGCGATCGGCGTTTCCGGGATCCTGATGCTGGGGGCGATGCCCCTGGTCCAGTTCGTCTACATGGCCGTGGTCGGGCACGGCATCCCAGGGCTGCTGCTGCGCGGGTTGTTTGCGGCGATCTGTCTGCTGCCGCCAACCATGATGATGGGGGCTACGCTGCCCGCGGTTTCGCGCTGGGTGGAGATGAGCCCGCGCGGCGTCTCGTGGCTNNACCTTTGTCGCGGTCGCCTTGAACGCGGCCGTCGCCGCGGGCGCATTCGCTCTGGCGCGCGCCCGTCCCGAGGCTGCGCCACGCGAGCAGAGCCGCGACCTCGACACCGCCGCAATTTCTGCCCCGATGACACCCGCCTGGATCATCTATCTCGCGATCGGGCTCTCCGGGATGGGCGCGCTCGGCGCGGAGGTGATCTGGACACGGCTCTTCGGGCTGCTGTTGAGCCACACCACCTATACCTTCTCGATCATCCTGGCGGTGTTCCTCATCGGGATCGGTCTCGGCAGCGGGGTGGGCTCGGCTCTGGCGCGCCGGACGTCCAGTCCGCGCCGTGCGCTCGGCTTGGCACAGCTCGCGCTGATCGCAGCCATCGCTTGGGCGTCGTGGAACATCACCAGCGCCCTGCCCTACTGGCCTGTCAATCCGCGCCTAGCGTCGAGCCCATGGAATCAATTCCAGATCGATTTTGTCCGCTGCCTGTGGGCGATCCTGCCGGCGGCTTGCCTGTGGGGCGCCAGCTTTCCCTTGGCGCTCGCCGCGGTCGCGTCCCGAGGAGCCGATGGTGGCGTGGTGGTGGGTCGCATTTACGCAGCAAACACTATGGGCGCCATCGTCGGGGCGCTGGGCACCAGTCTGGTGCTAATCGTCGCGGTCGGGACGCAAAACAGCGAGCGCATATTGATCGCGATCTCGGCGGTCGCCGCGGCACTGACCCTCATACCGGCGCTGCTACCCAATCGGGCAGCGCCGCGTTTCAGTCTGCGGGACGCAATCTGGACCTTGGCCATTGTCGAACTTGCCGTCTGCTTGGGACGCAACGTGGTCGCGGTTCCCCCGCTGCTGGTCGGGCACGGCCGCTTTTCCGCGACCGAACGCAACACGAAAGAAACCTTCCTCTACGTTGGCGAAGGGATGAATTCGTCCCCGGCGGTCTCGCGCGACTTGAACGGAACCCTGAGCTACTACAATGCGGGAAAGATCCAGGCATCCACGCTTCCGCAGGACATGCGACTTCAGCGCATGCTCGGGCACTTGACGACGTTGATCCCGGCAAATCCGCGCGAGGTCCTGGTGATCGCGTGCGGCGCCGGGGTAACCGCGGGCGCGGCCAGCATCGATCCGCGCGTCGAGCGTTTGACCATCGCCGAGATCGAGCCGCTCGTCCCGAGCATGGTCGCGCCATACTTCGGCGACTTCAACGACAACGTCGTTCGCAATCCCAAGGTGCACGTCGAAGTGGACGACGCCCGACATTTTCTCACCACCACCAAGCAGAAGTTCGACGCCATCACCTCGGATCCGTTCGATCCGTGGGTCAAGGGCGCGGCCAACCTCTACACCCGCGAGTTCTGGGAACTGGCCAAGCGGCACCTCAATCCCGGCGGGGTGGTGACGGTGTTCGTGCAGCTCTACGACAGCGGCATGGCGGCGGTGAAGAGCGAGGTCGCGACCTTCTTTGAGGCGTTTCCCAACGCAACAATTTGGGGCAACACCGTGCAGGGACAAGGCTACGACGTAGTGCTGCTCGGGCAGGTGGAGCCGACCCGGATCGACGTCGACGCGCTGGAGGGCCGCTTGCAAAGTCCGGAGTTTGCCCCGGTTGTGCGGTCGCTGCGCCAGATCGGCTTTGACTCAGCCGTGGCGCTGCTCTCCACCTACGGCGGTCGCGGCCCCGAGCTCGGGCCTTGGCTCAAGGACGCCCAGATCAACCGCGACGACAATCTGCGCCTGCAATTCCTGGCTGGATTCGGCATGAACGTCGATCAACGCGCCGAGATCTATCGCGACATGCTCGCGTTCCGGCACTACCCAGACGAGTTGTTCACTGGTTCGCCCGGCAATCTAGGCGCACTGCGCGCGGCAATCATGGAACGCGCGCAGTGATGGTTGTCACTCACGAGACTGGCCTGGCCTTGTAAGAACTGGTGCTGCGTGCGAGAGTCCTTGCTCTGAGCCCCATGCAGCTGTCCATCGTCATACCCTGCTACAACGAAGCCGAGACCATCGATCGGCTGGTCAGCGTGCTCGACAAGACGGTGGCCGATTTGGCGACGCGCGGGCACCCCACCGAGGTCATCGTGGTCGACGACGGCTCGCACGACGCGAGTTTCACAAAGCTCGAGCAGGCCGCCCGTGAACGCGCGTGGCTTCGCGTCATCCGGTTTCGGCGCAACTACGGCCAAACTGCGGCGCTGGCCGCCGGGTTCCGGGCAGCGACAGGTCAGGTGTTGATTCCGATGGACGCCGATCTGCAGAATGATCCTGCCGACATCCCTCTCCTGCTGGCCAAGCTCGACGAGGGCTACGACGTGGTGTCGGGATGGCGGCGCAATCGCAAGGACAAGATGATCACACGCAAGATCCCTTCGTGGATCGCCAACTGGATCATCGGCCGTTTTCTGGGATTGCCCCTGCACGACTACGGCTGCACGCTCAAGGCCTATCGGCGCGAGTTCCTGGAATCGGTGAGTCTGTACGGCGAGATGCACCGGTTTATTCCGGTGTATGCCAAGTGGGCCGGCGCGCGGGTGACTGAACTGGTGGTCACGCACCACCCCCGCCGCGAAGGACGCTCGAAATACGGAATCTTGCGCACCTTCAAGGTTCTGCTCGACCTGGCGACCATGAAGTTTCTGGGCGACTACTCCACCAAGCCGCTGTATCTCTTCGGCGGGCTTGGGTTCGTGCTGTGCTCAGCCGGCGTGGTGGTCGCGGCCTACACCCTGTTCCAGAAATACTTCGAACATATCTGGGTGCACCGCAATCCGCTGCTGGTGATTGCGGTCTTCATGTTCATGCTCGGCGTGCAACTTGTGATGCTGGGGCTGCTGGCCGAGATCCAGATCCGCACCTACCACGAAGCATCGGCCAAGCCGACCTACCTGGTAAGGCAGACGGTGAACCTGGAAGCTGCCGCCCTGGCCGCAGGCCAGGGGCGCGGCCCGTCGCGAGCCGGCTGATGTGCGGAATCGCTGGATTGCTGGATCCCGCGGGGGCTCCGGTAGACAAGGGCCTTTTGCTCAACATGGTGGCGACGCTCGCCCCGCGCGGCCCCGACGGGGANNGCTTCGCAGCCCATGGGCAGCGAGGACGGGTTGGTGCAGGTGGTGTTCAACGGCGAAATCTACAATTTCCAGGAGCTGCGCGACGAGCTCACTGCCGCCGGACATCGCTTTCGCTCGCGCTCAGACACGGAAGTGCTGGTGCACGGCTACCGGCACTGGGGCCGCGGCCTGCTCGACCACATCGACGGCATGTTCGCTTTCGCCATCTGGGATGCTCAGCAGCGGCGGTTGCTCGCCGCGCGCGATCGCATGGGCAAGAAGCCGCTCTACTACGCCTCCATTCCCCGGGATGGCGGTCGGCCCAACTTGCTGGCTTTTGCCTCAGAGCTCAAGGCACTGCTGGCCATCCCGGCTGTGGATCGCACAGTGGACCCAGTGGCGCTCGGCCGCTACCTGACCTTTGAATATGTGCCGGCGCCCCACACCATCATTCGCGGCGCGCGCAAACTCGATGCTGCAGAGATGCTCGAGTTCGACGCAAATGCGCCCGATCCATCTCCGCGTGTCGCCCGATATTGGAGTTTGCCGTTCCCTGCCGAGCACCGGCCGCGGCGCGAAGAGGAAGCGGCCGAGGAGTTGCGCACCCTGCTCGCCCGGGCGGTGCGGCGACGTCTCATCTCCGACGTGCCCCTGGGCGTTTTTCTCTCTGGCGGCATCGATTCCTCGACCATCGCGGCGTGCATGGCCGCGGAGGGTGGGCAAGGACGAATCAAGAGCTTCTCCATCGCGTTTGAAGATCCTAGCTTCGACGAATCCGCCCATGCAGCCCGGGTCGCAGCCCATTTGGGAACCGACCACCGCGAGGAGCGGCTGGAGCCGCGGACGCTCATCGACGTTCTGCCCGAGGTGATGGCGTTTCTCGACGAGCCGCTCGGGGACGCGTCGATTATCCCGACCTATTTGCTTGCGCGCTTCACCCGCCGACACGTCACTGTCGCCCTGGGCGGCGATGGTGGAGACGAGTTGTTTGCCGGGTATCCCACTTTCAAGGCCGAGGCAATCGCGCGACAGACGGTGGATCGTTTGCCACGCAAGGCTGCGACGCTGCTCTTAGCCATCGGTCGGCGCGCAGTCGCGGCGCTGCCTGCGGGCGGCGGCTATTTTAGCCACGGGTTCAAGCTCAATCAGACGATGCGTGGCCTCGACGAGCGCGGGCCCCGACGCCATCAACAGTGGATGGCGAGCTTCCTGCCCGAGGAGCTGCGCCGGCTGCTTGCTCCTTCAATGCGCGCGCAAGCTGAGCCGGACACACTCGCAGTCCTCGAAAGTGCGACAGCCGAGAGCACAGCGCGCGACCCCAATGACATCCTCATGGCGTTCTACTGTCGGTTCTATTTGGCCGGCGACATCAACGTGAAAGTGGATCGCGCCGCCGGAGCGGTGGGCCTGGAAGCGCGAGCGCCGTTCCTCGACACCGAGGTGGTGAAGTTCGCCTGCGGTTTGCCCCCGGGATTGCGCATGAAGCACCTGGTGACCAAACACATTCTCAAGCTGGCAATGCGCAGCCGTCTGCCCGACAAGATCATTGATCGCCCGAAGCACGGCTTCGCCATACCGGTGGCACATTGGCTGCGAGCTGAGCTGAACCCAATGCTGCGCGAAGAACTGCACCCCGACCGCCTGCGCCGCGAGGGCTTCTTCGACCCTGGCTGTGTGCAGACCATAATCGACGAACACCAATCCGGCCGGCGCGACCACCGCAAGCAGCTGTGGACGCTGTTGGTGTTTCAGCGCTGGCTCGATCAATACCGGGCGGCGGGGTAGGTTGCCACAGCGAGCAGCGTGACCTCGGTCGAGCTTGAGCCCAAGCTGACAAGGAGCGTGGTTGTGGCTACTGCTTGATGGCCTTGAACGCATCCGCGAGATCGCGCCAGGCGATCTCAACGCCACCCTTGAAACTGTCCCATTTCTGGCCGTTGGCGGCCCGGTATGCATTGAGCTTGCCCTGCACCACGGCGCGCTTGTCCCGAATGAGATCGATGCTTCTGCGATAGTCAATCGTGGTATCGGTGCCCGCTTCGTCGGCCTTGGCCACCAGCTTGTCAAGCTTGGCGCCTAACTGTCGGAGTCGTGTTTCGATCTTTCCCACCTCTTGTCCTACTGTCTCCATGGGATTCTCCTTTTCGTGGTTGCCTCTGTGCGGGGCTGCCGGCTGACTAGCCGCGGTTCTCTTGCACCTTGACGAGCGGATAGTGCAGAATTCGGGCCACACGCCACACACATGAGTTCAACCCCTTGCATGCATGATTGTTCTTGGAAGACTGATTTCTTCAATCAAGATGAAGTGCCTTCTCATTCAAATCGATGGAAGGTGTATGCGTTCGACAGCCCAGGATCGATGCCGTCAACGCCGTTCTGGTGGCCACGCCGGCCTTTTCCCAACGACGAAGATGTCACAAGCCACAGCTGGATCTGCTACTGAGGCATCGAAGTCGAGACGCGGCCCATGCTCTCCGCCCGGAGACTGAGCTCAAGACCGCTCAGGTGACGTCTCGCGACGACCACCCGCAGGAGCAGCGCCACAAGGCCCGGGTTAGCCATCACGTCATCGCCGGGGACGTCCGGAATGGCTCGTACGGCCTCGTCGAGAGCATCGCACGCATTGTCGAGCGACTTGCGCGCGACCGCCACCGTTCCCGCGACGCCGCCGTTTATTGCCATCGTCATCGAGAGGCTCCGCGCTTCTGCGCAACGAGACTCTGGGCGAACCATCTCCACTGAAGAGCCGAGCACGCCCCAAGAAACAGCACAAAGCCGACGACCACGCTCATCGTTTCCCTTCATTCCGCGCCTAGTAACGTGAAGACGCACACTTGGCTATCACGCCGGGCGGCGATACTGAGATCCAGATCCCGCCCGACCGCCGCGTAGGTCTTGTACCGAGGATGGCGCAATCGCAAGGATTAGTTTCAGGGACCGGTCGCCCATCACGCCCGACCTACCCGCTTTCGCGCTTCACCTGCCGGCACGTCACGGTTGCCGAATTCCTGAGTTCAATTCACTTTGCCGCTTGCCGAATGTTCGTGATGCCCCATAAATTTCCTGCAAGATGGTTGATTCACTATTCAGGTTCGCGTATCGCTGTGCGTATCAGTTAATGCGCGTCTACTGGACGGTTCGGCGGCCGCACACACACGGCTCGCTGGTGGCCATGTGGTTCAATGGACAGATACTGCTCGTCAAGAACTCGTATGTTCGGTATTTCAGTTTGCCTGGCGGCTATGTGAAACGCGGGGAGTCGGGCATTGACGCGGCGATTCGTGAACTGCTGGAGGAAATCGGGTTGACGGCTGCACCGAGTGATTTGCGCCTTTCGCTGGATGAATCACATATTTGGGAGGGCAAACAAGAGCGTCTGGAGATTTACGAGCTCGACCTGGTGAACGAGCCGCGAATCAAGGTCGACAATCGTGAGGTGGTGGCAGCCGGATTCTATGCTCCGACTGAGGCGCTCAAGCTCTTGCTCTTTCCTCCGCTGCGTAGACATATCGAGCAAAAGATGCGTGCCCGCTAGTCGGACGCTGGCGTGAATCGACAAGCCCAAGCCGGCGGCGCGACCACCGCCAGCAGCTTTGGACTCTGTTGGAGTTCCAGCGCTGACTCAAGAATCTGCCTCTCGCCCGCACGATTTCCGCCCTCAAGCGCGGTGCGGCACGGCCGCTGTAGCAGCCAATCGCCGAATCCGAAGACCATGCAATCCTTTGGAATTCCTCTGGTGAGCCAAGCTCGTCGAAACGTGACCGGGCCGTGACAGCACCGTGACCGGAAAGCGGATAGGAGCGGCAGCAAGGTGTAACATCCGTCTCTATCTGATCAACCCAACGAATCCGCTGGTCAGCTGTGTCACGGCCAAGGGTAATCGTTGGAACCGGTATCGCATTTGGAAGCCGCTCAGCCTGCTGGTGCTCGCCCGCCTGACCCCGGCCGAATGGGAGGTCGTGATCCTGGACGAAAACCTCAGGCGGCCAGACTACGCGAGCCTGCCTCGTCCTGATCTGGTGGGCATTACCGCGTTCACCTCTCAGGCTCCCAGAGCCTACGAGCTGGCCGCGCATTTCCGCCGCCTGGGAGTGCCGGTGGTCATGGGGGGGATCCACGCGAGCATGTGCCCAGAGGAAGTCCTGGCCTACGTGGACTCGGTGGTGACCAAGGAAGCAGAAACCATTTGGCCACGTGTGCTGCAGGACGTACAGGACGGCCGGCTGCAACGCCAGTACGACGGAGGACACATTCCCGTCAGTGCCTTCGTGCCCGCGCGCCAGGATCTGCTGCCCGCGGGCTATGCCTTTGGGACCATCCAGACGACGCGTGGCTGTCCCCTGAACTGCAGCTTCTGCAGCGTAACGACATTCAACGGGGCACAGTACCGCCAGCGCCCGGTGGAGGATGTCGTGCGCGAGTTTCAGTCCATTCCGGAAAAGCGCGTGCTGGTGGTTGACGACAATCTTGTCGGCACACGCCCCGAGCACATTGCCCGCGCCAAGCAGCTCTTTCGCGCCCTGGCCAAGGTCAAGCTGGGCAAGGAGTGGATAGCCCAAGCCACCATCAACTTCGCAGACGATGACGAACTGCTATCGCTGGCCTGGGATGCCGGCTGCCGAGGCGTGTTCATCGGCTTCGAAAGTCCGACCGCCGAGGGCCTGGGCGAGTTGGGGAAGAAATTCAACCTGCGCATGGGCCGCGATTTCCGTGCCTCGGTCCGCCGCATTCAGCGGCATAGGATCCTAGTCATGGGTTCGTTCATCATCGGCTTGGACATCGATGAAGTTGGCATCGGCAAGCGTATCGCCAAGGCAGCTAAAGAGTACGGCGTGGACAGCTTGAACGCCCTGTATCTGACCCCACTGCCGGGCACGCGCCTGTGGAACCAGATGAGCAGCGAAGACCGCATCACGCTCAAGGCATTTCCCGGGGATTGGCGCTACTACACCCTGACCTTCCCAGTGGCCCGCTATCAGCGCCTCTCGTCCGACGCGGTTATCAAGGAAATGATCGACTGCAACCGGATTTTCTACTCAATGCCGGGTGTGATACGCCGGATGTGGAGCTGTGTTTGGGAGCGTCGCATGCCTCTCATCAACCTGGTAACGAATCTCTCCACTCGGAACAACAGCCGGGTCGAATGCCGGACGTACGTAGACTTCCGGCAGTATGTGCGCGGCTCTTCGCCCGAGACATGTACCACTATCCCCGCTGACCGAAGCCAGGTGCGAGCAGCCGCATCGGCGTCGCTGGATGCGTGATCGATTTGGAGAGTTGATCGGTTGCGCGCGGAGCCGGCATTTGGGTTGCCGGGGTAGGACCAGGCACATTCTCCAACGCGCCATGCGCGGGTGCCTGCCCGACCGCTGACAGATGCTATGATCGCAAGCCGTGACCTGCTCATGCTCGCCATAGTTTGCCGTCTCCATGCGAATCGCTCTCTACATCCTGCAGCCGGATCTTGAAACCGTGATCTCAAATAGCGCTCTGCTGGTTGTGACCCAACGTCGGCCCGAATTCTCCGCATTGTCGCAGTCTGCCCGCTGCCCGGTGCTGGACTTGAACGACCTGGTACAGTTGCATTTGTGCCCAAGTAGCGGAAGCTGAGATGCGAGGTTATTGTTGATTGCTGAAATGTCGCTGCAAAGGAGAGTCACGATGTGGCACTTTCGATCACCGTCTCGCACCACTCTGGCGGTTGCACTTGTGCTTTGCGGTTGTGAAGGAGGCTCCGGAGAATTCAAGGATGCCTCGGTCGAACGCGGGAGTACCGGCAGCGGTGACGCGGACTCTGGCCCCAAGGCAGGCGACACGGGCGCCGGCACGACAGCGGATGTATGGGGACAGCTGGCCGGAGATGGCACAGCGGGAGCCGCAGCGGCTGACGCGAGGGTGTCGGACGCCACTGGCTCTCAGTCGGATGTCTTCATCGGTGACACGGTTGGCAGCGCCGTAGGCGCCGGAGGCTCGACGGGCAGTAGCGGAGGTGATGCCGGGGAGTCTGATGCTCCTGGCTCGCAACCGGATGTTCCCGTCGGTGGCTCGGGTGGCGGTGCAGACGCTACTGGCGACACCGGCGGAACTGGCGGTGGTCTAGCTGGTGCGTCCGGCACCGTAGATGCGGGGCCTGTGGCAGGCACCACAGTTCTCGGTGGCGGGTCAACTGGAGTCGGCAGCGGTGGCACCGCTGGAAGCGCCGGCGTTGGTGGCACCTCTGCAGGCGGCGGTTCTGGCACTGCGACCAGCACCGCTGTTGCTGGTGGCGCCGGAAACATGAGTGGCACAGTTCAGACCGGTGGTTTCACGGCAACCGGGGGCGCCACGGCGACCGGAGGCACTGGGGCCAACCCTGAGGTGGGTCCCGAGCCGCCGGTCGAGCCCACGCCCGAGCCTTCGCCCGACGCGGCGATCGACCAGTCGCCCGACGCTAGCGTCGGTACTGCAACGGGCACCGGTACTGGCACAGGCACAGGCACGGATACCGGAACGGGGACAGCCACCCCTACCGGCACCGGAACGGGAACAGCCACCGCTACCGCAACCGGCACTGGTACTGGCACGGGCACGGGAACAGGCACCGGTACCGGGACTTGCGTGAAGAGCACCTTCTACCGCGACGCGGATGGTGACGGTTACGGCAACCCCGCGATCACCACGCAAGCCTGCACGGTGCCAGTGGGCTACGTCGCCAACAACAGTGACTGCAACGACGGGGACGCGACCGTGCACCCTGGCGCAGCTGAGGTGTGCAACGGTGTGGACGACAACTGCAACGGCCAGGTGGACGAGGGAAACCCTGGAGGTGGGCAGGCGTGCAGCACGGGGAAGGCTGGGGTCTGCGCGGCGGGAACCAAGTTGTGCTCAGGTGGGGCACTGGTATGCAATCAGAACCAGGTGGCGTCCACGGAGACGTGCAACGGCCTCGACGACGACTGCGACGGGGTAGTTGACCAGATCACGCAATTCTGCGGCAAGTGCAGTCAGGGGACGCAGCTTTGCACCGCCGGTGTGTGGGGTACATGCGGGGTGCCCCCTCCCACTCCGGTGGTCACGCTCAACGCCACCGTCCGCGACTTCCGGTTCGCTGGGGACGCGGCCGTTCTCGGTCCTCCGGCGAAGCCCGCAGGCCATATCGATTTCGAGAACTGGTGCTGCGGCGATGATCGGGGAATCGTGAAGGCTTTGCTTGGTACTGATGGCACGCCCGACTACTTCCCACCCGCGGTGAAGTCTACGCACGGTGCTGCCGCATTCTTCCAGTGGTACCACGACGATGCCACGGCCAGCATCACCCTCTCACGGCAGATGGTGTTCCACTGGGACACGACCCTGCCAACCCCGGCCTACACCAACGACTGGATCAACCACAACGGCCAGAACTACTTCCCGATCGACGGCGCGGGTTTTGGCAACGAGGGGACCGACGGGGCGGGCAAGCCCCACAACTTCTCGTTCACCACCGCGATCAGCAGCACGTTCCTCTATACCGGCGGCGAGTCCTTCTCCTTCACCGGGGATGACGATCTCTGGGTCTTCATCAACGGCAACCTGGCGATTGACCTCGGCGGTGTTCATTCCGCCGAGACAGCAACAACGAACATTGACGCACACGCTGGCGGCTGGGGTATGCAGCTTTGCAACTACTATCCGCTGGACATCTTCGGCGCCGAGCGACACACCACCCAGTCGAACCTGTATATCACCACCACGCTGCAGGTCGAGGGAGACTAGGCCGCGTTCCGACACTGAAGGGCTCGTGCACGGCTACCGGCGATGAAAAAAGGCCGGCCGGGCGGAACCCATCCCAATGTGAAGCTCTTCGGCCACAAGCCTCGGTGGAAAACGGGTGGGACCAGCGGCTACCATGGATTGTAGCCGTTCAGCCGTATCTGCCGCTTCAACTTGCTCTTCTTAACGCACATATCAATGAAAACGAATCGCGGCAGTAGACTGCTGATGTGGTCCTTGTGGACATAATAGCGATTCAACCCGTCAAACATCGCGAAGACATAGTTGTTCTCCACCAGAAGCTCCTCCCACGCCTGATACGAAGGTACTTCCGTGGTCGGTTCAGTGGCTTCGATGCAAAAGACGGCGGGCCGAAACTCCTTGAAATCGATGCCTCGAAGCACCTGCTTCTCGAATCCCTCGACATCGATCGACACAAAGGAGATTTCCGGCAAAGCTGCCTGTCGAAGGATCTTCGTAAGAGTCGTCACCGGTATGGGGATTTCCTTGAAGGTCGTTCCGCGTTTCTTGCTGAGGGTTTCCGCATTCGCTTTGTCGAACGTGGATAGGGCGTCCTCGCCACTCGCGGCCTGGTAGAACGGCAACGTCCCTTCAGTGTCAGAGATGCCGACGTTGTAGTTGCTGTCCCGGGGACGGGCCTGGATGATCTTCTTGAACTCGTCGGCGTTGGGTTCGATGTTGACGCCCCGCCACCCGCGTTCATAGAAGATCCTCGTCACGCTGTCATGATTCGGATCGTTCGCGCCAACATCGACATAGAAACCCATTTTCTGGTTCCGAAAGACATAGTCCAGCACGTAGTCCTCGTACAACTGGCTGAAATAGGCGCCGGATTCGAACCTCGACGGCGGACAATTGCACGCCTGATTGCCGCTACGGCAACTTGCCAGCATGAACAACCCGGCAAGAATTGGCAAGACGAACAGCGGTGACACTTTCTCCAGTTTCATGGCGAACAGCTCTAGCAGCAACTAGCGAAAAACACGAGCGCAGAGTCATCGTGGGGGTGCCCTGTCGGCCCACTATGCCCGCTCCCCAAGCTGTTCGACCTGGACCTTTCCGACAACCAGGTGGCCGAGGTGACCGGGCTAAGCACGTTGACCGGGTTGGCTTCACTCAACCTGGCCCAAAATCTGGTCAAGGGCGTGAGCCCACTCGGGTCCCTCGCACAATTGGACACGCTCGACCTCTCAGACAACTAGATCCGGGACCCGGCAGGTTTGAGTGGGCCCAACCGTCTCAGGTTTCTTTACCTCGCGGGCAACCCCATCGATTGCCAAGCGCAGGCAGCAAACCTAGCGGCCCTGCGCAAGAAGCCCGTCTACTTGACCATCGATTGTCCGTGAGCCTGGGGCCGTCCGCGTGATCGGCGGGCGGCGATCTGCCCTACAACTTCTGCCGACTCTTGCACCATAGCTGAACTAATGTATAGTGGCGGCATGGTCCAGCCTGCAAGAGGCCCGCTTGCATGAAGACCGGCACGGCTGACTTGCCCCTGCATCACGGTCACGTGCCGGCTTGGTTGGCAGGCCGCATGGCGCGGCTGGGCCGCGTGGTGGTGGAGGCTTTGGTGTTGGAGTACGGGCGCGATGAGGTGTTGCGACGGCTGGCCAACCCATTCTGGTTCCAGGCGCTCGGTTGCGTGATGGGCATGGACTGGCATTCGTCGGGCATCACGACCAGCGTTCTCGGTGCTCTCAAGCGGGGATTGGCCCCGGTCGAGTGGGAGCTGGGTCTGCATGTGTGCGGTGGGCGCGGTCGCCACTCGCGCCAAACCCCGGCGGAATTGCTCGCGCTGGGCGAACGAGTGTCAGTGGACGCGCCCGCCCTGGTGCGAGCCAGCCGCTTGGTCGCGAAAGTGGACAGCGCAGCGGTGCAGGACGGGTTCGCTCTCTACCTGCACGGGTTCGTGGTGACCGACGACGGCAAGTGGACCGTGGTGCAACAGGGGATGAACCCGGATCGACGCCAGGCGCGGCGCTACCACTGGCTGTGGGAACGGGCAGGCTCATTTGTCGACGCGCCCCACGCCGCCATCGAGGGCATTCCGCAGGGAAGCATCGTGAACTTCACTGATCGCCAGGCTGCGGCTGCGCGGACCGCGACGGTGGCGTTGGCCAACCGCCCGCCCGAGGCCGTGCTGGTCGAAGTGGAGCGCGCGGCCAGGCTGGTGTTGCCGGAGCATCACGACGTGCGCGAAAAGGATGTGGACCTGCGCCGACTGGCCGCTGCCTTGACTGTGGCGGCCGAGCGCGGGCCGGCGGATTTTCCCGAGCTGTTGCTCACGCCTGGCATCGGCGGTCGCACGCTCTTCGCCTTGTCCCTGGTGGCCGAGGTGGTGTATGGGGCGCCCAGTCGCTTCTCTGATCCGGCGCGCTTTTCCTTTGCCCATGGGGGCAAGGATGGGCACCCATTCCCGGTTCCGTTGACCATCTACGATGAGACGCTGGCGGTGCTCCGGCGCGCAGTCAACCAGGCCAAGTTGGGGCAGGACGAAAAACTGGCGGCGCTGCGCCGATTGGACGAGCAGTGCCGCACACTGGAGGCGGCAGCGACCGGGCATTCCCAGCGTGCGCCGGCCCTGTCGCTCCCTGCAATTATCAGCGACCAGCGCAGGCGCGCCCCGGCTTGGGACGGCCGAACCTGCTTCGGTAGTGTCGCGCGACGGCCGCGCCAACTGCGCCTGCCATTTGCCACCTGAGCCGCAAGGCGCGGTGCTGCTTCGATGTCAGGCACGCAGCGGATCCTAGGGATCCCAGGCCGGGCCGTCGCNNGATGCCAGGTCTCTTCACCGCCAGCGGGAACAGAGTATCATGATTGGCATGAAGGTTTCCTTGCGTCTGCTTGGCCTAGTCGGCTTGGTGTCGCTCACCCTGCTACTCTTCGCCAGGGTTCCCAAGGTACGGGCGGCACAAGTGACCATCGATCGCACACAACGATCGCAGACAATTGATGGGTTTGGCTTCTTCGGAGCCCACGATGTCTGGTGGGGGCAGCCCAAGGATCTGGTCAATGCCGCTTGGTTCGATGCGGTGGTCGACGATCTTGGGATCACTATCTGGCGCAATGAACTGCCGCCTCCCGCTGACGCCGTCTCCGCACAGGACGCAGACTGGGACAAGATGCGCCCGGTGGTGCAGGCCATCTCGGCCAAGGCCAAGTCGAGCGGCGTGGCCTTGAAGATCATCCTGAGTGTGTGGTCGCCCCCGTCGAGCATGAAGTGCGTGGTGGGCACCAGCGGCGTGCAGGACGGCTCGCCCTATTCCGGCGGGACCAAGAACGGCGGCGGCCTCTGCCCATCGCAGCGGGCCGCGTACGCCAATTGGCTGGTGGCGGGGTTGAAACAATACGCTGATATCGGCGTCGACGTGTACGGGCTCAGCTTCCAGAACGAGCCGCTCTTCGTCGAGCCGTACAACTCGTGCGTCTACACCTCGCAGGAATACGCCGACACCCTGGCAGCCATTGGCCCGGTTGTCCATGCCGCCTATCCCAATGTGAAGTTGTTCGGTTCGGAGAACATGCTGGCCATCGAGTGCGGTGGCAAGAATGGCTTTGACCCGTACTGGTACACCGCCCACGTAGTCAGTCAGCCAGCGGCGCTCAGTCAGATGGGGATTTGGGCAGTTCACGGCTACTCCGACGGCGTGCTGGCCACACCGACCTCGCAGATGTCGAGCTATTGGGCCAGCTTCTACGCCGGCACGCAAAGCACGGGCTTGCCCACCTGGATGACTGAGACCTCCGGGTTCGTGGACACCTTTGAGGCGGGGCCCAATGCGAGCGGAACCACCTTGCCGGGTGCCCTGGATCTGGCGCAGGGTATCTACGCAGCCCTTTACTACGGACACGCCTCGGGCTGGGTGTGGTGGCAAGGCAGCGAATTGGGCACCGGCGCGCCGAACGAATTTGACCTCATGAGCAGCGTCACCATCCGGGGCAAGAAATACTACGTTGCGAAAAACTACTATCGCTATATTCGCCCTGGTGCACAGATGGTGCAGGCAGCAAGCGACGACAGCGAGGTGCTAGTCGCGGCTTTCGACCACACCGCTGCCAACGCTCTCACCATCATCGCCATCAACGCTGGCGAGGCGAGCAAGTCTGTCACCCTCACCGGTGCGAATTTGCCCACCACCTTCCAAGCCTATCGCACCTCGGCCACCGAGGACTGTGCCGGTGTGGGGCCTATGGCGCCGGCGAGCGTAACTCTGCCTGCGCGCAGTATTACCAGCTTGGTCTACGGCGACACGCTGAATCCCAGCGCCTCGGATGCTGGTGCCGCAGGAGCGGGCGGCAATGGCGGAACCACGGCTAGCGGTGCCTCGGGCGGAACCAGCGGCGGTTCCGGTGGGACAACCGGCAGTGGCGGTGCCGCGGGAGGTGCCGGCACGGCCAGCGGCGGCTCCGGACAGAGCACAGGAAACTCAACCAGCAGCGGCTGTAGCTGCCGCGTGGACAGTTTTTCGCAGCACGCGGGAGCTTGCTACCTGGCTCTCTTGTCTTTGTTTTTGCTGCGCCGACGTCGGCGCACGGGCCACGCTGGCAATCGAATCCAACTGACGAATCACGCAAGCACGCCCTAGACCACGCGCTCTTGTCGGCCAGTCACTCATGAAAAAGCTCCTTCTCTGCTTGCCCACTCTACTCGTCGGAACAGCGCTGTTCGCCGCCGAACCGCCGCGCCAGACCATCAATTTCAACCGCGAGTGGAAGTTTTGCTTGGGCGATCACCCCGGCGCGCAGGCGATCGGCTACCCTGACGAGCAGTGGGAGAACATTGGACTGCCCCACTCTTTCAGCATTCCCTATTTTGCGTCGCCGCAGTTCTACGTCGGCTACGGCTGGTATCGGAA
>PMJE01000278.1 GCA_003157315.1 Myxococcales bacterium
GCGGGAATCACGATCTTGGTATTGGCCGAGAGTGCGGTCTCCACCATGATGAGCTTCCTCAGCAATTGTGCATTGCCAATGAAGTATCTGTCGGCGGCGTTGTTCACGAGTTGAATGGCCTGCGCCTCGCCTTCGGCTTCGAGGATCTTCGCCTGCTTGATCCCTTCGGCCTTCTTGATCTCCGCCCGGCGAGCGCCGTCGGCCATAGTTTCCGTGGCTGTCGCAAAATCTACCGCCGCGACCTTCTCGTTCTCCGCCTTCACTACTTTGTTCATCGTCTCCTGCACGTCCTTGGGCGGATCGATCTCCTTCAACTCCGTCCTGACGATTTCGATCCCCCAGTGCATGGTCTCCTCGCGCATGGTCCTTTGCAGCTCGCTGTTTATCTTTCCCCGTTCACTGTTCGCGGACTTGAGGGTCAGCGTGCCAATGATGTTGCGCAAGGTTGTTCTGGCCAGGTTGACGATCTGGTACTGGTAGTTGAAGACGTTGTACTGGGACGCCTTTACGCTTTCTTCGTCGCTCTTGACCTTTAGATAGACCTGCGCGTCTACCCGCGCATTTAGCTTGTCGCTGGTGATGATCTCCNNCTCCGCGTTCACCATGACCTCGGTAATGTTGACCAGGAACATTCGGTCAATCAGCGGGATGATCCAGTTGAAGCCAGGCATCGCCAGGTGTTTGTACTTGCCCAGGCGTTCGACCAAGCCTCGGCTAGTGGGCCGCACCACCCTGACCCCGGCAAAGAAGGTCAACACAATCACACTGACTCCGACATAGATGACGGTTGGATTCAAGGCGCCCTCCTCATCCACCGCGCCGATGGATTCTTGATGAATTGTGGAAACCAGATCACTTTTCTCCTCATGAAGGCCCCGGCTGTTCCGCGCCCAAATCGACAAGCAAGATTTCTGCTTCTTCCCGCGCGGTGAGCGATACCGCGCGTTCGGCGCTGATGCCGACGCCGTCACCCGCGGTCAGGACGAGGTCGCCGATGCTCACCTCGCCCTGCACCAGGTGGAGCCACGCCCTTCGCCCTTGCGAGAGCTCGTGCACCAGGTGTTGCCCGGGGTCGAGCATGGCCGAGTACATCAGGGCGTCCTGGTGAATGCGCAGCGATCCTTTGCGCGCGTCGGGCGAGGCGACGACGCATAGTCCGCCCCGGCGCTGCGCCGCACTGAAGCGTTTTTGCTCTTGGCCGGAATCGAGATCAGCCTCCCAGGGGCGCAGGCCGATCTGGAAGACGTGCGCATCGTCAGTGCGCGAGGCATTGGTCTGGCTGTGGTGAATGCCGCGTCCGGGGGTCATGCGCTGAAACTCGCCCGCGTGGATCACGCCCGAGCGACCCATCGAATCTTCGTACGCCAGCGCGCCCTCGCGCACGTAGGTGACGATCTCGGCATGGTTATGGGGGCGGCGCGGGACGCCTGCGCCCGGCAAGAGACGGTCTTCGGTCAGGATCTCGAGGGTTCCGAAACCGTCGACGAGCGGGCTCGCCAAGTCATGTGGGGAAAACGTTAGCCAGGTCTCCTGCTTGCGATGCCGCTGGTGCTGGCGCTCCTTGGCCCTGCGAAGCGTGATCATCGGCCCGTTCCTCCTGCCTCATCGCCGATGGCGGCGAATCCGGCTCGGGTGGCCCGGTCGACGAAATCCTTCATGAGACAACCTCCAGTCCCTGACCATGCATGTTGCGGGCCGTCGCTGTTTCCCCGTCATTACAGGACGTTGGGCGACCACGGCGGACGGCACCATCAAAACGATGGCTAGTCCGCCAGTTTCTTTGCGATTCGGGCCACGTATCGGCCCTGGAATCGCGCGGCCGCAATCTCATTCTCGCTCGCCATGCGCTCGCCCTTGCCCCCGGCGATGGTCGATGTCCCATAGGGCGACCCGCCAGTTATCTCGTCCATGCGAGTCTGACCCTGGAACGCATAGGGCAACCCGACAATGACCATGCCGTGGTGAAGCAGGGTTGTGTGAAAGCTCAGGATGGTGGATTCCTGGCCACCGTGCTGGGTAGCCGAGCTGGTGAAGACGCTCCCGACCTTGCCGACTAGTTTGCCCTGGGCCCACAGGCCGCCAGTTGCGTCGAGAAACTGCCGCATCTGACCGGCCATATTCCCGAATCGAGTCGGCGTGCCGAAAATGATTGCGCCAGCATCCGGCAGGTCGTCGACTGTGGCGATCGACACATTGGCCAAGAGTTTCTGCGCCTCGGTCGCGCCCATGGACTTGATCGCGTCAGGTGGGAGGGTTTCAGGGACGCGCTTCATCACGACATCGACACCAGTAACCTCGCGGGCGCCGTCGGCGATTGCCTCTGCGAGGCGATAGACATGGCCAAAGGTCGAGTAGAAGAGTACGAGTAGCTTCATGGGTGGTTCCTTTCATCGTGCAAGGGGCGAGACCTGACAGGGAATGGTGAACAGGACCGGCGGAGGAACGGCCTACAGCCTCGGCGCGGCACGCATCATCTTGATCGGGCCAGACCCTGTAGACATTTCGTCATCACCAGTGGCGTCGATGTCCTCGTCCCCCGCTGGCAACGCTGCCGTTTGCGGTGCGATCCTGATCCGGCCGACTGATTTCGGATCGCGGAACGGGAGGCGCTGATGCGACCACGACGGTGGCTGGGCGAAGCAGCCGCTCACCCTCGCGATAGCCTTTCTGGACCTCGTGCAAGACTGTGCCCGGCGCCGCCTCGTTGCTGGACGCCTGCGAGATCGCATGGTGGAGGCGCGGATCGAAGGGCTGACCCTTGGCCTCGATGGCCGTCACCGAATGACGGGCAAGCTTTGACCTCAGGAGGCGCAACACCATGTCGACGCCATCCCGAATTGACCTGACGTCCTTTGCGCCGCCTACTTCCCACGAAGCGATGGCACGCTCCAGGTTGTCCGCAACCTCCAGAAAGTCGCACAGAATCGCCTCCCGCGTCCTTGCCTCGTGCTCGCTCATCTCGTTGCGAATGCGCTTCTTGTAGTTGTCGAGGTCGGCCTCTTGGGCTTTCAGAGCGGCCAGCCGTTGCTCCAGGCTCGGCGCTTCGGGCGTCGACTCTTCGGCCGCAAACTGTGCGGCATCGGGGGGCACGTCAGAAATGTCACGGGTATCATTGCTGTTGATCATGGAGGATTGGCCGGGCGTTCCCAGTTCCTTCAACGGATTGCCTTTCATGGTCCTGCCTCCCCGCCATTCCTTCCGAGGCCCGCCCATCAAGGGGCGATCTTGTCGCTCAACCACTGGCGTGTCTTATCGGAGGAGTCTTTCAAATCAGTGTAGGACTGTTTGAATCCATTCTTCACGTCTTCCCAATCGGACGCGGTGGCGGTTGCGGCCCGGTCAAGTTGCTTCTTCGCCTGGGTCCATTTCTCGCGCACAGTCTCGAGCTTGGCCTTGGCGTCGGTCTTTGCCGCGCCGCCGGCGCTCTCGACCTTGGCGCTGAGCCGATCCAGTTCTTCCTGGGTGCCGACTAGTTCTCTCCGCATCTTGTCGACGAATTCGGTCTTCTCCGCGTAGGCGTAGTCCCC
This sequence comes from Myxococcales bacterium, assembly GCA_003157315.1. The sequence goes on from PMJE01000278.1 coordinate 3,528, forward strand.
CATCGCTTGCGCCGCCTGCTTGGTTTCCGCTTTGGCCTTGTCTAGGTGCGCGGCCGCGGGGTCCGCTTGTTTCGGCGGAGCAGCGGCTTTGACTTCCTTGGAGGTGCACCCCACCGCGAAAGCGGTGGCGGTGAGCAAGGTGGTGACCAGTATCGTGTGTTTCATGGCTCTGCCGTTCGCTGAGTTTCGCGTGTTGACGGAAGGCCCGAGAGCGCCGCGAATTGAGCCGCGCTCCCGGGACCGTCTCGTCGAGCCGAGGATGTTCCAGGCTAGGCTTGTCGAACTCGCGCTATGGGTTGGTGGCGTGCGGTTCGTGTTCGATGATAATTTCAACTCGGCGGTTGTTCGCACGACCCTCCGCACTGCCGTTATCAGCAATTGGGTTTCCCTTTCCAAGCCCATGCGCCTGGATCAAATCGCCCTGGTACCCTCGCTCCACGAGGTAACTGCGAACCGCGTCAGCCCGACGCTGCGATAGGTCCAGGTTGAAGTTCACGGAACCCTGGGAGTCCGTGTGCCCCTCGACAGTGAGCTTGCGCTCGCGGCTTGTGAGTAGCACCTCGGCCACCTGGTCGAGTCGCGTTCTCGCCTCGGGCAGCAATACCGCCCGGTTCGATGCAAAGAGTACGCTCCCGGAGAGCGTGATGACCATTCCGCGGGGCTCCTCCTTGACCGCAGCCAGCTTGGCAAGCGCCGCCTGGGCATCGGCCGCTCGCTTCTCGGCAGCCGCCCGCGCCTCCTGCTCGGTGGAAAGCTGCTCAGCCGTCGCCTCACCGATGCGCTGGGAAGCCGCCAGTGCCGAGCGCGTCTGGCTCAGGTCCTGTTTTGTCTTTGCGACAACCTTACCTTGCGTTGTCTGGTAGTCGTTCTTCGCTTGAGCCTCACTCTTCTGCTGGATGGCAATGGAAGCAGCCGCATCAGCTAGCTGTGCCTTGCGCCAGGCGACATAGGCGAGGTCTCGCGTTCGATACGAGTCGGGATCTGTCTTGAAGGATTGTTCAGCCTGGGCGAGCGCCAAATTTGCTACGTGCAGCTCTGCTGGCGCGACTTGCGCCGTATTCCCAACGCTTGCGCGGTGATATGCGTCCCGCGCGTCGACGAGTTCGATCGGGACGGTGGTCGCGCAGGCACTGAGTACGCCGGCGCAGATGATGGCGGTCAAAAGACTACTGGTTTTCATGCGAAATTCCTTTCAATTGACGGTTTCTGCAATTCCAAGACCTACTTGTTCTCTTGCCGCAGTTGGCGCACGCGGTCTATTGCCCCCTGGGCTTCCGCCTTCTCGGCGTCTTCACGGGAAAGCGCGACCGCCAGCTCGGCGTCGACCTCAGCCCGCGACAACATCGATACGGCCCTTTCCTTCTCGTCGTTGGCAGCCAATCTCTTGGCGTTCTCCAGTTCTTCCTTGGCAAGTTGCAAATGCAGCGAGGCTTGCGGCACTTTGGCCGCCCCCACCTCCTCGGCGGCGCGGATGCCCGAAGTGGACGCCTCTGTGCGCAGCGGTGGGGAGCTTGCGCAGCCCACGGCGATTACAGTGGTCGCAGCGGCGATAGTGAACACCATGATTGCGGTCTTGGATATGTGTCTCATCGAATCCTCCTTCTGGTATTTGGATGCCCGTTTGATTGAATGCCGATTAGTTCTTCAGCTTCTTGAAGGCGGCCTCGAGATCGCTCCATGCGGTCTCCACGCCGGCCTTGAAGATGTCCCACTTCTCGCCTCCGGCCGCTTTGAACTCGCTGAACTTCGATTGCGCGGCCTGGTACTTCGCCTTCAGATCATCTACGTACTTGCGGCGCTCGACCTTCACGTCCGCGCCGGCCTTCTCGGCTTTGGCTACAATCTGGTCGAGTCGCGCGCCCCAGTGTTTGAGCTGTGTTTCCATTGTTCCTACGTGGCGTTGCGTGTTTTCCATCCAATTCTCCCTTTGTTCCGTTACGCCAATTGAAGGAGGTTCGCTGCTTTGGTGTCCGTTGTTCGCTGCAGCGACAGAATTGCCTGCGTCCGCGTATGTCGCAGCATCAGCGATACCGCGCCCGCCGCCAGACGTGCCACCACGAGTGGGTCGGTGCTGTAGTGAGCGGCCCCATCGAAGGCAGCCAGGACAAACTCCCCGAACTCTGCAGTCTTGTGAACGTCGGTCTTCATGGATCGCTCTCTTTCTTGCTGTTACGCGTTTGGCCCCCGTCCGCTACGGGATGCACTACATTCGTGCACCTCCTAAAGCAGCTTTCGAGCCACCGATGCGACGCGAATAAGTTCAACTACTTGCATCGCAGGGCGGTCTGAGGGGAGCGGCCAGTTCAATCGAACTGAAGTACCATCTCCTTCAATTCGAGAGAGGGGGACAGCCAATGCTCGCCGACGATCTGAACCATCGCCTAGGACGGCGCCACGCCCGCAGCTGGGGGAAGGGACTGGAGACCCTATCTGGTGAGGAACCTACAAGGGGCAGCCATTGCCCGGCACCGAAACGACGTTGGAG
>PMJE01000633.1 GCA_003157315.1 Myxococcales bacterium
CGCGACGTAGCCAGCAAGACCCAGCAGGATGCTGGTGAGCGAGCCGCCAATCGCCCACCCGAACTTCTGCGCGAACGAGCCGGCCGACATGACCAAGCCGTTCGAGGCAGAAGCACCCTGGTTGCGAATGTAGGCTGCGATGTCCGTGTACATGGCGAACAGAATGGCGGCCGTCGGTCCGGTGAGGAATGAGAACAGCATCTGCGTCGCGATGATGGTCGTGATGTTCTGCTTCGGGATGTAGTAGAAGTAGATCGATATGAGGCCCGACGAGAGGATGAGCACGTAGTACATCTTCTTCCGGTCGATGGTCTTGGCGAAGAAGGTGAAGACGATGACGCCCAGCAGAGCGGCAATCGTGCCAAGAGTGAAGAAGGCGCTCACGGCACCACCCTGGAACATCCCCCAGCTCTTCACGGCCACGGGGTCGGCGTAGTACTTGAAATAGTAGGCGGCGACGCCAAAGCGCAGGGTGAAGGCCGCGATTGTGAAAAAGGAAACCAGGAACAAGAGCCACCACGCACCGCAGCCGATGATGTTCTTCAGATCCTTGGAGATGTCTCCCTTCTCTTTGAGATCCGGCGTGATTCTTTCGCGCGTCAACTTGCCCGCGACCAAGAAGCACACCATGGCGAGGAGTGCGAACAGGGTCATGACAATGAAGAAACCCCTCTGTTGCTGGCTCTGCTCGTTCCCGCCACCGATCTTCGCCACGAAGAACATGAGCCCACTCGCGATGATGAGACCCGCAACCTGTGCGCCTATCATGCGGAAGAAGCTGGTGCTGCTGCGCTCGCCGGGCTCGCGCGACATCACGCTCATCAGCGCCGAGTAGGGCACGTTAATGAGGGAGTAGACTATGCAGAACCCGGTGTACGTGACCCACGCATACACGACCTTTCCCATGGGCCCAAGGTTGGGAGAAAAGAACGCAATACTGCACACGACAGCAAAGGGCAGGGCGAACCAGTAGAGATACGGACGGTACCGGCCAAGCCCAGGCCGCGGGCGGGTGCGGTCCGCGACCAGCCCGACCACCGGATCAATCACCGTGTCCCAGATGCGCGTGACGAGCAGCATGTAACCGACGGCGGTGGCCGAGATGCCGAACACGTCGGTGTAGAAGAAGTTGCCGAACAGGATGAAGGGCATCCAAAACAGGTTGGACGCGAAGTCTCCCAGGGCGTAGCCGAACTTCTCGACGAATGGAATCACCTGCGACGGATCGACGGTTCGTTGTTCCGACATGGCTACCTTGTCCTCGACCCGAGGGGGTCGTTCGAGTGGCACCGGGGTGAGACGGACCTCCTGCAGTCCCCGGATTGCGGGCGACCCTATCATCGACCCGTAACGGTTTCTAGCCCCAAGCGCTCCCAAGCCGCTTTGACTTGGAGAGGACGGGAGAGTTAGATCAACGGCCCATGCGGTTGCCGATGCGGCCGCCGCCCTGAAGAACGTCGAGACGAAGGGATCGTCATGACCACCAAAACCAAAGCCCTCTCCAACCCCTACGGCTATTTCGACGCCCAGGCGCGCGAGTACGTCATCACCCGGCCCGACACGCCCACGCCCTGGTTCAACTACATCGGCGAGGGCCGCTATGGCGGCATAATCTCGAACACCGGCGGTGGCTTTTCCTTTGACCGCGATCCCAAGAACCGCCGCGTCTCGCGCTATCGCTACAACTCCATCCCCATGGATCAGCCGGGCCGTTACGTTTACATCCGCGACATGGAGAGCGGGAAGTTCTGGAGCCCGACCTGGCAACCCACGCCAGGGGTGAAGCTGAGCGCCTACGAATGCCGCCACGGCGCCGGCTATACCTGCATCGCCAGCACCCACAACGGCATCACAGTCAGCCTGCTTTGCTTCGTTCCGCCTGCAGCCAAAGACGAGGCCTGCCCTTGTGAATTGTGGGTTCTCAACATCAAGAACACCGGCAAGAAGCCGCGCAAGCTGCGCAGCTTTTCCTATGTTGAATTCAGCTTCCGCGACGCGCTCGGCGACCAGCTCAACCTCGACTGGTGCCAGCACATCCTGGAGGCCAGGTGCAAAGACGGGATCATCACTTCAAAGACCCGCTTCGCGCCCACCACCAACTTCATCGGTTCCAGTGTCAAGCCAGTCGGCTTTGACACTGATCGGGAAACCTTTCTCGGCCGCTGGCGGGATCTGTCGAACCCCGAAGTGGTCGAGCGGGGCAAACCCAGCAACTTCGAGGCACCCCGGGGCAACAACATCGGTTCGCTCTGCCACAATGTGACGCTTGCCCCCGGTCAAGAAAAGGAAGTCGTCTTCATGATGGGCGTGACCGATGAACCGGCGCGGATTCCCGCGGTGGTGGCGCACTTTTCCGAACCGCACAACGTGGTCGCCGCGTTCGCCGACCTGCGCGCGGATTGGGACGACTACCTGGGGCGCTTCACCGTCGATACGCCCGACCCGGTGGTCAACGCCATGTTGAACGTCTGGAACCCCATCCAGTGTCGCACCACGCTTTTCTGGTCGCGTTTTGTTTCGGCCTACGAGACCGGCACCGGCCGTGGCATGGGCACGCGCGATTCGGCGCAAGACACCCTGGGCACTGTGCACAACGCCGCTGACCGCGCGCGGGCCACCCTCAGCATGCTCTGGCATCTACAATACCAGGACGGACACACCTGGCACCAGGTGCTGCCGTTGACCGGCGAGGGAGGCCCAGGGCTCGCCGCCGAATTTCCGGCCTGGCCACAGTGGTTTTGTGACGATCACTTGTGGTTGATTCTCGGCGTGTGCGCCTATTTGCGCGAGACCGGCGATCTCGCCTATCTCGATGAGAAGATCGACTACACCGATGGCGGCAGCGACAGCGTGTGGAACCACATGCTGCGCGCGATCGACTTCACCCTGCAGCACCGCGGTCCGCAGGGCCTGCCGCGCATCGGTTTTGCCGACTGGGATGACACCATGAACGTGGACCACGGCAGCGGCAAGGCCGAGAGCNNTGCACAATGCCGACGAGGCAAAACGCTTTCGTGCCCTGCATGCGGAGATGGCGGCCATCATCAACCAGGTGGCATGGGACGGCGACTGGTACGCGCGCGCCTTTGACGACGAAGGCAAGCCGATCGGTGTAAAGAGCGAGGCTCACCAACGGATCGCGCTCAACACGCAGACCTGGGCAGTGATCGGGGATGCGGCGCCGGTCGAGCGCGGCCGGCGCGCCATGGAACAGGCGCACGACAAGCTCAACAGCAAGTTTGGGCTGGCCCTGCTGTGGCCGGCCTACACTGAAGGCGACGAGCGGGTGCGCGGAACCACGACCTATCCGCCCGGGGCCAAAGAAAACGGCGGCATCTTCTGTCATGCCAACACCTGGGCAATTGTGGCAGCAGCCAAGCTCGGCATGGCGGAGCGGGCCATGCAGTACTACCTGCAGATCACGCCTTTCATGCGCCGGGATGTCGACGTCATGAAGGTCGAGCCCTATGTCTATTGTGGCAACGTCACCGGTCCCGAGCACAAGCAATACGGCTACGCCCGCAACGCGTGGCTATCTGGCACCGCCTCGTGGACCTATGTGGCTGGGACGCAGTGGATCCTCGGTATTCGGCCGACCTACGCCGGCTTGATGATTGCGCCGGTCATTCCCGAAAAGTGGAAGGGCTTCAAGGCGACACGTGTGTTTCGGGGCGTGCGCTATATCATTGAGGTCAAGCGTGCCGGCAAGGGCTCGGAGGTCCAGCTTACCGTCGACGGCCAAGCCATCGCGGGCAACGTAGTCCCGTTGCCCGCCGCAGGCAGCAAAGAGGTCAAGGTCGAGGTGAAGTTGGGCTGAGGGGTTTCTGGCTTAGCTGACGGCGTAGTCGCAGCTACGGCATGCCGCATGTGACATCGGTCAGCCCTCCTCCCTCGCACATTGTGCTACGGAGGGCAGTCGTCGCCCGTGGTCGGGCCCAGGTCCGCCCACTGGATGGGGCCGTCGGGCACGCCGAAGCGGGCGGCGGTGAAGCTCTCGATGTCGATGAGTTCGCTCGCGTTTCCCTTGTTCTGCGTGCAACAGCCGCTGCAATCCGAATCGGCGCACGTGTCGATGGCAAGAACCACCATGGTCTTTGACCCGGATTTCAAGCACAGATCGTGGTGCTTCAGGGTGGCGAAGTCGGGGAAGACCGAGACGATGTCATGCGACTGGACCCAACTGAGAGGCATGACGGGACCGCAGCCCGCGAACATGCCCTCGTACTGACAGCCGCTGTACTTGATGCACTCCTCGCTGCCAGGGTCGGGGTAGGAGGTGAACTCCGTCTTGTTGGCGGTTTTCCAGACCAG
>PMJE01000561.1 GCA_003157315.1 Myxococcales bacterium
AACATGGACATGAACAGGCCGTAGGCTAGGAAGGGCAAGAATCTCCAGCGTTCGGCCATGGCGCCGGTGGGGATGGTGGCCGCCGTGTCCATGAACATGGCGGCAAACAAGAAGATCGCCAGGTTAACCGGATCATTGGCAACCGAGACCAGCGCAAATTTGCCCGCGCCAATGATTCCGTAGGCGTGGCCGCCAATCTGCAAACTGATCTCGTGTGCAGGCGCCAGAGCCGCGCCCAGCGTGGGCCAGCCGTGCACTCCCCCCAACATCAAACCAAAGCCACACAACCAGAAACCCAACACCCCCACCGGATAGACGATCATGTTCATCGCCATGGTGTTCACCGCGTTCTTGGCGCGGGTGAAACCTGTCTCCATCATCGCGAATCCAACCTGCATGAACATGACCAAGAAGGCGCCCAGCAGCACCCAGGCCAGGTTGAGCGAGTGTTCGAACGAGAACGCTGACATGCTAAGGACTCCTCTTAGTTGAGGTTGCGCGGCCCGATCCGGTTCGGTGCGGGTGACTGCACCAAATCAGGCCGGTCAACCCAGCCAGGACGAGCACCACGATCATGGGCATGAGCAGCCGTCGCGGCACGGAAAAGCGGCGGCGCGCGCGGCCCTTCTCCGGGTCGTAGGGCGGCACTGCTGCGGGATTGCGCAGATCGACCAGCAATTCAGCCGCCCCGGCGTAGCGATCGCGCGGCGATCGTTCCAGGGCTTTGAGCAGGATGGCCTCCAGCCTTCGATCGAAGCCAGGCAGGTAGTAGCTGGGCGGCGTGGGATCCTCGTTGGCCTTGGCGCGCAGGAGCGCATGCGGATTGGCGGCGGAATAGGGCAATTCCCCCGTCAGCATCTCGTACAAGATGGTGCCGAGCGCGTACACATCGGTGCGCGCGTCGCCGCGCCGGCCGCCGATCTGTTCTGGCGCCATGTAGTCGGGTGTGCCGATGGTGTTGGACAGCCCGGCCCAGGTCATTCGCCGGGCTGAAGCGTCGAAGGCAATGCCGAAATCCAGGATCTTGGGGCAGCCGGCGGGGGTCACCAGGATGTTTTCCGGCTTCATGTCGCGGTGGACGACCTTGCGCTCGTGCATGTACGCCAGGGCCTCGCACACTGAAATGGCCAGGCTGAGCGCGGCCTCAGCTCCCATCGGCTTCTTTTCCTGCATAAGAGCGCGCAGGGATTTCCCCTCGACGAATTCCATCACGATGTACATGCGGCTCTTTTCCTTGGGCCGCAGCACGCGCACGATGTTGGGATGTTCCAGGCGCAACCCCAGCTCTTCCTCGCGCCGGAAACGCTCGTAGAAGACTACATCACTCTCGAATTGTGGGTGCGGGATCTTCAGCACCACGGTTGCGCCGGTTGCGCTGTCGATGGCCTTGAAGATGGACGCCATCCCACTGCGCGCCAGCACGTCGGTCAACTGGTACTGGTCCAGGCGTTCGCCGACGCTCGCTTCGCGCATTAGGACGCAAATCCGGGGCAATTCATGAGGGCCATCTTGAATGTCGATCATGAAAGAAGCAAATCGAAGCGACCCTGATCGGCAGCCCGTCAGCTACGAACATTTCACCAGCCGGAAACACGCCGGCAACGTGTTCGGGAGGATCCTTGATTCTATGAAGAAGGTCGAAGCCATCATCAAGCCCGGCAAGCTGGACCAGCTGCAGGGCTGCCTGCGCCAGGCGGGCGCCCAGGGCATAACCGTATCGGAGGTCAGGGGTTTCGGTCGCACCGGTGGCAGGAAGGATGCGTACCTTGGCTCGGCCCAGGTCGTGGACTTCAACCCAAAGGTCCGCATCCAGATGATGATCGAAGACCACATGGTACAGCCGATCGTCGAGGCAATTCAGACCAACGCGTGCACGGGTGAGACCGGGGATGGCAAAATCTTCGTCAGTGATGTGATCGACGCCATCCGCATCCGCACCGGAGAGCGCGGCCACGATGCTCTCTGATTCATCCGAATGATTGCGCGGAAGACCATCAAGCGCCGCGAGCAACGCGCGAAGGACAACGCCCGTTTTGCAGAGGCGTTCTTTGCGCTGACGGGTTTTCGTCCCGCCGCGGCCTACAAGGAGTTCTTGCCGCCTGATCTTCTCGCTCGCTCGATTCCCTCCCCGAGCGAGCTGGTAGCGCAATTCGGTGACCGGTTGCAGGTTCGCAGCAGCAACGCCCTTCGCCAACATGACCCGGACCCCGCCCACCGCCAGAACTGGACCTTCGGCAGCCTGCTCGAACTTCGCGGCTTTGGCATGTTCTGCCTGCTGGACGTCATGCAAGCGTTGCATGGATCTGGCTTCGCGCTTGCTGCGGAGCCGTCTGCCCGTCCCGCTACGCCACAGTCCGAACCGTGAAACTGAACTTCGCACCCTGGCCCGGAGCGCTTTCGACCTGCACAGTCCCGCCCATGGCTTCCACCAGGTGCTTGACGATGGACAGGCCCAGCCCGGTTCCACCCATGGCGCGTGAGCGACCTGGATCGCAGCGATAGAAGCGCTCGAAGAGTCGCGGCAGGTGGCGGGCTTCGATGCCTGGACCGTCGTCGCTGACCGTCACGCGAAGCTTTCCACCCACGTCCTCGGCCGCCACCACGATGGCCGCACCCTCGGGGCAGTACTTGATGGCGTTGTCGATCAGGTTGGACAGCACGCGCTCCAGCGCGGTGGCGTCGCCACGTATCGCCGGCAAATTGGGTGGCAGTGCGGTGGTCATTCGCATGCGTCTCTGCGTGGCGCGCTCCTCATGAAATCCCAGGGTTCTCACCACCACGCCGGAAAGCTCAAAGCTGTCAGTCGCCAGGCGAAACTCCTTGGATTCGATGCGCGACAGGTCCAGCAAGTCTTGCACCAGATCTCCCAGCCGACGAGCATTGCGCTCGATCATCTCGACGAATGACCCGGCTGCCGCTGGATCGGTCCGCGCTGCTGTGCGCAGGGTCTCAGCCGCCGACATCACCGCCGCGATGGGCGTGCGCAGCTCGTGCGAAACGTTGCCCACGAAGTCCTTGCGCACGGTCTCCAGGCGCCGCACCTCGGTCACATCAAAGAGGACCACCAGCACGCAGCGAGGCTCACCCGACAAACGCGTCGCATGGACCAACAAGCAGCGCGGTCGCAGACCCGCGACTTCGATCTCGCCGGTGACCGGCTCCTGGCCGGCAATCGCCGCATCCACCAGGATCTGCAGCTCGGCATTGCGCACCACCTCGATGGCCGGGCGCCCCACCGCACCGGTGTCGAGCAGCAACATCTCGCGTAGCGATCCGTTGAAGCGCAGAATGCGCCGCTCGCTATCGAGCACCAACACACCCTCGCGCATCGCCTCGAGGATGCGGCCGAGCAAATCACGATCGTCACGCAGCTCGCGCAGCGAGCGCGACAAGTTCTCGGCCAGATGATCGAGCGCCCGGCCGAGATCTCCTATCTCGTCGCCCGTGTCGAGGCGACTGCGCAAATCCAGCTCTCCCGCGGACATGCGGCGGGCAATCACCGTCACGCGGCGAAGTGCGCGCGACAGCAGCATCACCGCGCCACTCGACATGAACACCGCCGCCAGCAGCGCCACCAGCCCGCCCGCGATGAGGATCGCGCGCAGCCGCGCCAATGCCTGGTCGACATCCGCCAGGGGCAAGCTCAATCGCGCCACCATGTTCTCTGTACCCAAGACCGGTGTGGCCGAATACAGCAACCGCTGGCGCAGCGTAGCCGAAAAGCGAACCTCGTCGGTGCTTTGCCCAGCCAGGGCTGCCTTTACTTCGGGTCTGCTGCTATGGTTCTCCATGCGCGCAAGTGCTTCCCCGGACAGCTCGGAATCGCCCTTGACCACGCCCTGCCCGTCTATGAAGGTCACGCGCGCATGCGCCAGCGGACCCAGGCGATCGGCCAGGGCATCCCAGGCGACGTTCGTCGTGTCGCCCGTCTCAGCCAAGACCCGCGCGTGCTCCGCCACCAAGGCCAAGCGAGCCGACAGGTCTGCGCGAATGCGTGCCACCAGATCGCGCTCGATGACCGGCCGCAAGTACAGTTCGCCAGCCGCCAGCGAAACCAGAATGAGAGCCAGCGACGCGCTGAAAAGTTTGGCCCGAATGCCGAGCTTCACGACTCTGCCTCTGGCTCGGAGGCGAAGCGATAGCCCACCCCGCGCACGGTCTCGACATAGTCGCCGGCTGCGCCCAGTTTCTCACGCAGACGCTTGACGTGGGTGTCCACGGTGCGGGTGTTGTTCTCGGGATCGGCGTCCCAAACATCGTCGAGCAAGGTGCCGCGCGACTGCACCCGCCCGCGCCGCTGGTACAAGGTCCACAGCAACCTCATTTCGAGGGCCGTGAGCGAGACTTCGCGATCGTCGACCCAGGTGCGATGTGCGGTGTGGTCGATGCGCAACCGGCCGAAGACCACCGGCTCGGCCGATGCGGGCTCGCTGCCCGCGGGCGACCGCCGCAGCACCGCCTGCACGCGCAGCAGGACCTCGCGCACACTGAAGGGCTTGGTCACGTAGTCGTCTGCGCCCAGCTCCAGGCCAACGATGCGATCGATCTCACTGCCCTTTGCGGTCAGCATGATCACGGCGACGTGGCG
>PMJE01000079.1 GCA_003157315.1 Myxococcales bacterium
CTCACGACAAGATCGTCAACATTGGTGCGGTGCCTGACGTCACAATTCGTGGTTGCCGTTACCTTTCCGTTACGGGGAAGCCCCCGGCCCCACGCAATCCTGAGGTCCTTGGCTGGCACGGTTCTCGCTTGCGGGAGGGGTGGGCACTCCGGGGGATCCCATTCCCGAGGAGACCGACAAGGCCGCTCCCCCTTTTACCGAAGCGAGCTCGACGGAACCCATTGTCGAGCCCACCCGCGACAACCACCGAAAGGAGATCACGATGTTCATCGCACTAGCAGTCATTCTGGCACTTGCCTGGGTTCTCGGTTTCACCGTCTTCCACGTCGCCTCTGTGGCGATTCACCTCCTCGTGCTGGCGGCCATCGTGAGCGTGGTCGTACACTTCGTTCGGCGCGGAAAGAGAACGACCTGACCCGTTCGTCGCGATCAGCTTGCAGACATCACACCCAAGGAGGAACACCATGATTCGATCGTTGCTTCGCACTGCTTTGACGTTCGCTGCAATGGCTCTCATCACCGGTCACCCCGCGCGAGCGCAGACCCCCGCCGAGACGGAGGGGAACAGGATGGAGAGAAAGGGTAACGCGGAGGAGAAGGCCGCCGACGCCGAGAAGGCCAGAGGCGCCCGGACGGAAAAGAAGGGCAAGGCATTGCAGAAAGCCGGAGTGAAGAACGATAACAAAGCCCAGGAAGAGTCGGGCAAGCGCATGAAGAAGAAGGGTCGCGCCATGGAGAAGGAAGGCGAGGCCCGCAGCGACGCGGCCGAGCAGATGGAAAAGTCCGGTAACGACGCTGAGAAGGCCGGAGTGGAGGCCAAGNNGCCGAGGCCAAGAAGTAGAGCCTCGAAACAGCAGCATTCGAGCCGGCGGGCGAGGCCAGAAGGAGGCTTCGTAGCCAAGCTAGATCACTGGACTGGCGGCCATTTGGCCGCGAGCAACGCCTTTCGGGCTGCCGCCAACTCGCCGCGTTTGGCCTTGTCCACGTCGGGGTAGTGCAGGTTGAGCGATGCCAGCGCGTCGATGACCGCGCCTCCCACCACCGCGCGGGTGAACCACTTGTGGTCCGCGGGGACTACGTACCAGGGAGCCCAGGGCGTGGCAGTGGCCCGAATCATGTCCTGGTAAGCCGCCAGGTACTCCCTCCAGTGTTGGCGCTCGGCGACGTCGGCTGCGGAGAACTTCCAGTCTTCTCCGGCGTATCCAGGCGTTCGAGAAAGCGCCGTTTCTGCTCGGCTTGCGAGACGTGCAGGAAAAACTTGCAGATGGCGATGCCGTTGCGGGTGAGGTAGCGCTCGAACGCGCAGATGTCTTCGTGGCGTCGGGCCCAGATCTTCTTGTCCACCAGGGTGGGTGGCAGGTTCTGCTTTTCGAGGAACTCAGGATGCACACGCACCGCCAGCACTTCTTCGTAGTACGAGCGATTGAAAATCCCGATGCGACCCCGCTCGGGCAGATGTCTCTGACAGCGCCACAGGTAGTCGTGATTCAGCTCCTCAACCGACGGCGCCTTGAACGAAGCGACCTGGCAGCCCTGTGGATTGATGCCGGACATAACGTGCTTGATGGCGCTGTCCTTGCCTGCGGCGTCCATGGCTTGAAAGATGAGCAGCACGGCCCAGCGGTCCTGCGCATACAGCGTGTCCTGCAACTTGGCGAGCTCTGCGATGCCCATCTGTAGGGTTTCCTTGGAGTGCGGCTTGTCCTCGGAGAGCGGACCGGTGTCGGACGGATCGATGTCTTTGAGGCGGAAGCCCTTGCCGTCGGTGATGCAATAGGGCTGGCNNTACTAAAACTTGACTCTGGCCGCGCGAGGAACGGTGGATCTGGAAATGTGGGATGTGATGCGTGAGGCGTGTTCCGCCAGGTCTTTCGCCGCCGGCTGCGGGTCGCGGTGGCTTGAACGCGCACTCGGTAACATTCGGGGCGGGTACGCATCCAAGAAATCTGACGTGCTCCGCACCATTTCATCAATCGCGAGCTGTCCTGGTTGGAGTTCAACGGGCGCGTCTTGGAGGAGGCGTGCGACCCGGACGTTCCTCTGGCCGAGCGTTGCAAGTTCCAGGGCATCGTGGCGTCCAATCTGGACGAGTTCTTCATGGTTCGGGTCGCTGGGCTCAAGCAATTGCTGGCAGTTGGTGTGGCCGACAGTGGTGCGGACGGGATGCCGCCCAACGAACAGCTTGAGGCAATCTCGGCGCGCACCCATGACATGGTGGCGGCCCTGTACCGCAACTTCCTCGACTTCATCGCGCCTCAACTGATCGCCAAAGCGGGCCTGGCCATCCTGGCGCCCCAGCAGCTCAACCCAGAGCAGAAGGGGTTCTTGAACGCGCACTTCAGTCGCAACGTGTGGCCGGTGCTGACGCCGCTGGCGGTGGATCAGAGCCATCCCTTTCCAGTGCTGCGCAACCGCAGCCTCAACCTGGCCGTCGTCCTACGCAAGGAGCGGCAGCGTGTGGCTGGCCGCTCCCGCATCTTCGCGGTTGTGCAGGTGCCGGCCGTGCTGAAACGCCTGGTGGAGATCCCGCCTTCATTGCCCCATCGCGCCGCTTTCGTTTTGCTAGAGGACGTCATTGCCATGCACGCGGGCGAGCTGTTTCCGGGCTTCCGCGTGGTGGGCTGTCATTACTTCCGCGTGACACGCGATTTCGATCTGTCGGTGGACGAAGACGAAGCAGACGATCTGCTCAAGACCATCCAGCGCGAGCTGCGGCGTAGCGAGCGCAATCAAGCGGTGCGGCTGGAACTCGCGCACGACACGCCCGCCGAGGTGGAAGGCTTTTTGCGCAAGGCACTGCACTTGCAGCCGGACGATGTGTACCCCGCCCCAGGACCCTTGCACCTGGCCGATCTGTCTCCGCTGGCCGCGCGGGATGAATTGCGGGACTGCCGGGACGAGGCGTTCGCTCCTCAGCCAGTAGCGGCCTTTCTCGAGGCGGACATGTTTCGGGTCATTTCCGAGCACGACGTGCTCTTGCACCTCCCCTACGAATCGTTCGACCACGTGGTGGATTTCGTTTCCGCGGCGGCCGCGGACCCCGACGTGCTGGCCATCAAGCAGACCCTGTACCGGACCAGTGCCGATTCACCCATCGTCACTGCGCTGACCCGGGCCGCGGAGAATGGCAAGCAGGTGACGGCCATGATCGAACTGCGGGCGCGCTTCGACGAGAAACGGAATATTACCTGGGCGCGCGTGCTGGAAGAGGCGGGTGTGCACGTGGTGTACGGCTTGGTGGGCCTGAAGACCCACTGCAAGGCTTCGCTGGTGGTGCGCCGCGAGGGCGATGCCATCCGCCGCTACGTGCATCTGTCGACGGGAAACTACAATCCGCTCACCGCGCGCTCCTACGGGGACATTTCGCTTTTTACCGCGCGCGAGGCATTTGCCGACGACGCGGGGTCCATGTTCAACCTGCTGACCGGATATTCCGCTCCGCCCTCGTGGAAACGCTTCACCGTGGCGCCGCTGGGCCTCGCCGAGCGGATCGTCGAACTCATCGAACGCGAACGCGTGTACGGGCACTCCGGTCGCATCGTGGCCAAGATGAACGCACTGGCCGACCCGGAGGTGATCCGCGCTCTCTATCGGGCGTCACAGAGCGGGGTGTCGATTGATTTGTTGGTGCGCGGGATCTGCTGCTTGCGGCCCGGCATTCCGGGCATGAGCGAGAACATCCGCGTGCTGAGTGTGGTCGATCGCTATCTCGAACACGCCCGCATCTTCTACTTTCACGCCGGCGGCCGGCGTGAAGTGTACCTGTCGTCGGCGGACTGGATGCCGCGCAACTTCGTTCGCCGGGTGGAGGTCATGTTTCCGGTCGACGACGAGTCGCTGCGCGACCGCTTGATCGACGAGATCTTGGCCATCAGCCGCGAGGACAACGTGAAGGCGCGCATGTTGTTGCCCGACGGAACCTACCAGCGCCTGCGCCCCAAGAACGGCGATCCGTTGCGGCGCAGCCAGCAGCGTTTGATTGAACTGGCGAGGCGGTCCAAAGCAGCGTCGCCGCCGGCACGTAGGGACGACGCAGGCGAACCGGCAGTGAAGCGACGTGAGAGCGCGGCAAGAACCGGGGTTTCTGGCGTGCACCTCGCGCTGATGAGCAAGCCATCTTTGCCATCGTAGCAGTGAGTTTCCGGACACCCCGCATGGTGAATCCAGTCCTGGTTGTTGAAGAACACGCGCTGGTATTCACCAGCCAGGGGAATATTGCGTGAAGTGGGCGGCGATCGGATCGAGCAGGACACGGACGACGATCGCCAGCACGAGCAGCAGCCCGAGAGCGAAGAGCGCACGGCGCGACCAGCCGGGGCGACGGAGATGGTCGAGCACGCTCACCGGCGGCCGCATCCCGACGGCGGTTCGCGCACGCCCGGCGACCTACCGCCCCGGGAGCGCTCGGCCACGCTGACCGACTTTGTCGCGCCCGGAGGCACAGCGCTCGGATGCTGGTCGGGTGGCGGCGGAGCCTGGTCGGGCGCGCGCGCGCCGCTCTCCTTACCGCCTGACACCGCTTGCTCGACCATCGCGTTCATCTCCCCGCCCATGAGCAGGATGAACCCGGTGATGAAGAACCAGGTCAGAAGCACAACAACGCCGCCGATCGAGCCATAGGTGAGGTTGTAGCTGCCGAAATGAGACACGTACGTGCCAAAACCCCAGCTCGCCAGGAACCAAACAAATGTCCCAATCACGGAGCCCGGCGTGATGAACTTGAATTTCTGCTCGACATCGGGCAGCAGGTAGTAGCTGAAAGCGGCGCCGAGCGTGATCATGATCGCAACCATCGGCCAGCGGATCCATCTGAGGACAATCACGTACTCTTCGGCGACGTGGAGATGGCGGGCCGCCCACAGGCCGGCGCTGCCGCCCGCCACCAGCAGGGCGATCCCCACCAGCACAAGCAGGCCCCCGCCGACCGTGATGCCGAACGCGAGCAACTCGGTCTTCCATAGCGGGCGGGACTCCTTGACGTCGTAGGCAAGGTTCAAGCCCTTGCGGAGGGCGTCCACCCCACAGGACGCAGAGTAAACCGCGGCAGCGAGGCCCAGGGTCAGCAGGTGTGGCCTGGGACGGCCCATCAGTCCACGCAGGTGCATCTCGACGATCCCCATCGCCTCGGATGGCAGGATGGCACGGGCGCGCGCCAGCAGGGCGTGAGTGGACCCGCGGGCAAAAGGGATATAGGCGATAAGCGTCGCGAGAAAGAACAGAAACGGGAACAGCGAGAAGATGAGGTAATAGCTGATCGTGGCCGCGCCGTCGCCGACCTCGTTGTCCTCATACTCCTGGTAGAGGCTCTTGCAGAAACCCCACCAGCCTAGCCGCAGATGCCACGACAAATTTCAGTTCCTTCCCCTACCATGAGCCAGCAAAGCCAGGGCCAACAAACTGAAGGTTGAGCCGCGGAGTAGACTAAATGACAATGCGTGCCAGATCGGGTGGCGAGCCCGACGAACTGTCAGCCGAAGCGCACGTGGCCGGTCAGCAGCAGGATAATGCCGACCACCAGAACGATGCCGGCAGGCGACCAGCTCCAGGGACCGTAGTGGGAATGCCCCCATCCGCCTCCGCCCAGCGCCAACGCAAAAATCGCAATCAGTAAGATCAATAGAAACATGGAACTTCTCCTTCGGCCTTCAGTGGGCCGTCTCTTCGTGACCCTCGTTGTCAGTCGTCGCGCGCCATCGTATGGACGGACGCGCCGCGGGTTTCATCAATATGAATGAAAGCCCAGGCTGCTGTTTCACCTACTTCGACACCTCGTCGAGCGCATGCTTTGCGTCCTTTACCGCGTGCTTGACGTCCGCGACCGCCCCCTCGACTTTGCCCGCGCGTTCGTCGTCTTGGCCCTCTTTCTGGAGACGCTTGTTGCCGGTCAGACCGCCCACGGCCTGCTCGATTCTACCCTTGGTCTTCTTGCTTAATTCGCCCATTTTCGTCCTCCCTTGATGTGAGTGAACCACTAAAGAATGCTAATGGAAATGCGCGCGCCCGGCTGAAACCGGGTTGCACACTTAATAGCCGCCTCGTCCTACTCCAGCGACTCGAGACTTAAGCGCTTGCCCTCGGGGCGGGCTGTCTTACATACCCGCACCTAAAGCAGCTTTCGAGCCATCGCGCAGACGCCAGCAAGGTTAGGGAGTTGCAGTGATGGATCTCCAAAGGACCGGCCGGATCAATCAAGATGAACGAGTCTCTCCTTCAATTCGAAGAGGGACAGCGGATGCGCGCCAACGAATAGGTCCGCGGAGAAATGCAGCTAATGAAGCTTGGGGGCGGAGCCTGCTTCCGACGGCGCAGGACTTGCACACTCCACTTTTCCAAGACACCGTTTCGCGATAGGTTCGCAGGCGAATCTCTGATGCGTACATCCACCGTTTGCTCCGCGCTAGTCTTGGCATGGCTTGGGTCGCTCGGCGTCGCCCGAGCCGAGGAGGCCGCCGACACGAACGCGCCCACGGTCGTGTCGACGCCTGCGAACAATCCCACTATCGCGCCGCCATCGGCCGGAGCTCCGCCTGAAAAGATCGAGGACGCCAAGTCCACTGCCAAGGCCGCCAAGCTCACCCCTCTGGTCCCGAGTCCGAAGAATCCCTTGCGCCCGGCCTTCCAGCTCTACGCCGAGATTGATCTGCCGATCCTGGGGATCGGGCTGGTGTTCGAGAGCGCGCGGCTGTTTCGACCACAATCGCAGAAGGCGTTCTGCGCCCCACTTTGCCCCGTCAGCGATCTCAACGCGCTCGATCGAACGACGGCGGGCTATTGGAGCCCCGGTTGGCAAACTGCCTCAGATATTGGTCTCTACGCCATCGGCGTGGGGGCTGCGACCTTGCTCTTCGTGGACGAGGGCTTTTGGCCGGGCCTGAACGACGCCGTCGTGATCGCCGAATCTGGGCTGGCTGCAACCGCCGTTGCCTCCATGATGACGCTGGCAGCGGGCCGGCCGCGTCCTTTTCTCTATGGCGAGAAGGCGCCGCTTTCTGACCGCAATGGCGCCGACGCGGGGCTGTCGTTCCTGAGCAGTCACGCTGCTGTCAGCTTCGCAATCGCGACATCCACGTTGGTGGCCATGCGACGGCTTCACCCCCACTCGAGGGCAAACTGGATCGTGCTAGGGGTTGGCGGCGCGATTGCGACCTTCGTGGCCACGGCGCGGGTGCTCGGCGGCATGCATTTCATTAGCGACGTCGTCGGTGGAGCGATCGTGGGTACGTCGCTCGGGATGATCGTCCCCTCTCTGCACGGCTCGCCGGTTTCAATCGTGCCGGTTGCGGGAGACGGCGGTCAGCGCGGCATCGCGGTCAGCGCCCGATTCTGAC
>PMJE01000467.1 GCA_003157315.1 Myxococcales bacterium
CCTTTCTCAATCAGGACTACCAGCCCGACGTGCTGGCGAGCTGGGGCACGAATATCGACATTGCCAAGCGCAAGCTGGGCTACCGTCTGAGTCTCGATTCGGGCAGCTACTCCGCCATTGCCAAGACCGGGGGCCAGTTCGAGGCAAGTCTCTCCATTCGCAACGATGGCTACGCTGCGCCCTTCAATCCCCGCGGACTGAGCCTGGTTTTGCGCAATACCAACCTCGGCACCATCTACCTTGCCAAACTACCGGATGACCCGCGCCGCTTCGCCCCAGGAAGCAGCACCACCATTTCGCATACTTTCTGCCTTCCTTCCGACATCCCCGCAGGCACCTATGCGCTGCTTGTCAGCCTGGCCGATCCCGTGCCCGCACTTGCCACTCGCCCCGAATACGCTATTCGTCTGGCCAACCTGAACACCTGGGAAGCCAGCACCGGCTACAACAACCTCAATCGCGTCCTCGTCGTCAGTCCCACGTTCACCACTGCCTCGTGCAGCGCTGACGATATTTTGGTGTCTCTCGCAAACTAGCTAGCATCCCGTGAACTGTGGATCGAAGTTAGCCAACATGTGGACGTGCATGTCTCGCCGGCCGTGCTAGATCCTGCGTGGTCGTCGCTTTGTGATTCGGCGGCGGCGTGAAAGGAGCGTGTCCACATGTTCAGCGTTCGTCTTGCCTTCACCGCGGCGGTTTGCGGGTCGGTTTCTCTGCTATCCTCGCAGGCTATGTCCCAGCCTGAGTTGCCACGTCCCAGTCCTGCGGCCAAGGTGTCGCAGGTTATCGGACTGACCGAGGTGTCGGTCGAGTACAGCAGCCCGGCGGTGAAGAACCGCAAGATATGGGGCGGGCTGGTGCCCTATGATCAGATGTGGCGGACCGGGGCAAACCAGGCGACCAAGATCAGTTTCAGCAAGGACGCGGTGTTTGCCGGCAAGCCTGTGCCGGCCGGAAGCTACGCCTTGTTCACCATCCCAAGCAAGGGCGCGTGGACCGTGGTGCTCAACAAGAAGGCCGATCAGGCGGGCACAGGGCGGGACTACAAGGCCGAGCTGGACCTGCTTCGCGTGCAGTTGCCCACCAAGGCGGCTCCTTTCCGCGAGCGGATGACGTTTTTCTTCGCCGATTTCACCGACGACGAGGCTGCGCTCAATCTGGAATGGGAGCGACTGCGGCTTTCCATCCCTATTAAGATGCACACGGCAGAGCAAGCCCTGGCCAACATAGCCGCCAGCATCGACGGCACCTGGCGAACCTTCGCCTTTGCCGCGCGTTACATGCTGGAGACCAAGAAGGACTACAACACTGGCCTCAAGTACATCGACCAGTCGCTGGCGCTGAAGGAAGATTGGTTCAACTTGTGGATCAAGGCGTCTCTGCTCGCGGGCAAGGGCAACTACAAGGATGCCTACGCTTTGGCCGAGAAGGCCTACCAGCTCGGCCAGAAGGCAGAGTACTTCTTCTTCGAGGCCGATGTGAAGAAGGCGCTTAGCGAGTGGAAGAAGAAACTCTAGCGCCGACGACGACCCGACGATAGGCCGCCTGGTAGCGGTCCACGGCGGGTTCAAGCTGAAAGTGCGTTTCGGCGCGAGCGCGCGCGGCCCGGGACATCCGTACGTGAAGGTCCGCGTCGGTGAGTAGGCGGAGCACGTGCTTCGACATTTCATCCACGTTACCCACCGGAGCCAGAAAGCCGGTCTCACCATCTAGCACGACCTCGGGAAGACCGCCCACGTTGCAGGCCACCACCGGCACGCCACAAGCCATGGCCTCTAGCGCGCCCAGGCCGAAGCTCTCAGTCTCGCTGGGCAGCAGGAAGACGTCGCTGCCTTGCAGGACCTCGGCCACGTTCGCGCTCTCGCCGAAGAACTTCACATCGTTACCCAGAGCGAGCGAACGAATTAGCGTCTCGACGCACGGGCGTTCCGGGCCGTCGCCGATCAGGTGCAACGTCACTGGCATTTCGCCGCGCACGCGCGCGAAGACGCGCACGACGTCCTCGACCCGCTTGAGCGGACGAAAGTTCGAGACATGGGTGAGGATCCGCTCTGCTGGCACGATCTTGGGGCGACTCGGGCGAAAGCGATGTGTGTCGACGAAGTTCGGGATCACCTCGATGCTGGTCTCGCGGGGCAGGCCAAGTCGGAGGTAGGCCTGCTCTGCCAACCAACGCGAAGGCGTGGTGATTCCATCCGCAGCCAGAACCGCGAACCGGGTGAGAGACGAGAACTTGGGATCCGCACCGATGCGGGTGACGTCCGTGCCATGCAGGGTGACAAGCAGCTTGGGTGCGCCCGCGCTCAAGACCTGGCGGGCCAGGTAGGCGCCCAGCGCGTGGGGAACGGCGTAGTGAACATGGAGAAGGTCCAGGCGTTCCGCTTGCGCCACTTCGATCATCTCGGCCGCCAGGGCCAGGGCATATGAGCTCTGTGCGGGCACGGGATAGTCGAGGGCGGTGACGGCATGAAACGAGAGGTTGGGGCAGGAGAGGTCGAGGCGTGCGGGCGGCTTGTCGCTGAAGAACGCAACCTGGTGCCCCCGCCGCGCCATCGCCATGCCAATTTCCGACGCGATCACGCCACTGCCACCAAAGCTGGAAAAACATGCCACGCCGATGCGCAGTTGGTCTGCGCTCATGGCAAGAGCTCCAGAATCTCTGTGGCAAAGGCGCCCGCCTGCTCCAGCCGGTCTAGCACCAGACGCTTGCAGGCCGACACGCCCAAGCGCCCGGCCAGCCAGGGCCAACCATAGAACCGCTCTTGCGCGACACCACCGGGATGCAGGACCGTCTCAAGCTGCTGGATCCTGCGCCGTGCAGTCCCATCCTGCTCGAGCAAATCGCGTGCGTAGCGTCCAATCAGCTGTTCCAGGGTGTGGGCCACACTTTCCCGGGTGCGCTGCGCGGGTCGGCGCAGATGCTCGCCGGATGCAGAAATGGCCGAAGTGATTGCCTCCACCGCGGGCAGGATCTGCCCAGCAAGTCGATCGCGCAATTCCTGCGGATCGGGTGAGTCGCTGGGCCGCTCTGTGCGCACACGGGCGCGGATCTCATGCTCAGGCCGCGCCAGATCAGAGGCGTGAAGCCCGGACTGCTCCAACCAGCGGCGGGTGCGAGCATCCACACAACGAAAACGCGCACGCGGGACCAGGAGCGGGGGCACCACGCCGAAGTGTTGGTAGATCGGCGGCAGCTCGGCAAAGTAGTTGATCTCGCCGGGACCACCGACATAGGCCACGGTTGGCAAGAGCGCGTCTTGCACGACCGGGCGCAAAAGCGCGGAAGCGGAGAAGCGCAGCGGCTCGCGAGCAAGCAGGTCGAGCAATTCGGATTGGGCGATCGTCTCGGTGGAGCCAACCAACCTCCACTGCGCGGTCCCGTCGCTTGCATGCATTTCCTGCAGGCGAAAGCGTGGCCCGGCCGCGCTGCCTTGGTGAAAAAACACCAGCGTGCAGGAGCGAACCGGAACCTGCGTAGCAAATCCCGCTGCCGCAAGTGCAGCCTGGCGTTCTTGCAGATGCCGTTCGATCAAGCCAGCGTGCTCGATGCACGAC
The DNA here is from genome assembly GCA_003157315.1 of Myxococcales bacterium. Next base: position 3,556 of record PMJE01000467.1, read on the forward strand.
CGGTAGATGGGCGCAGCCAGGGACGCCACGCGCGCGTCGCGCGGATCGAGAAAGATCAGCCCCTGGTCGGCGAAAAGCGTCGCCAGCACCCCGGCGAATGCCGCGGCGAGAGACCGCCCGGGCCGATATTGTGACCGCAAGAGCGCCAATACCTCTTCTGCCCCTGGCTGGCCATCGAGCAGAGAGCCCAGCTGGTCGAGCACACCGTCGATCTCCGCTCCCAAGCACCGGTGCGCGACGGACACCCGGGACTCAGGCTCGTTGCCCTCGGCCAATTCGAGGCGCACGGGCTGCCCATCCGGTCCGGCTACCGCGCAGGTGCGGATCTCGGCAAAGTCGTGGTCCTCGGTTTGCAGCCAAAAGAGCGGCACGCAGCGTACGCCTGACTCAGCCTCGATGGCCCGCGCCACCGCAACTGCCGAGGCCGCCTTGTAGAATGTGTAGAGCGGGCCAAGGAAGAGTCCCACCTGTTGCCCAGTTGCGACGATAGCGACGCCGCCCTTTTCCAGGGCATCCAGATTCGCTTGGCGAGCCGCGCTTGCCGGCAAGGCGGCTTGTTGCTCGCGCAGGACATCCAGCAAGGCTGCGGGTAGCTTGCGACCGGCAGCGACCCTGGCGGCGCTTTGCCGTTCAGCCGGGTCGCGAAACCCTGGCGAAAAGAGCGCGTGTGCAGCAGACTCACCCGCGAGGTAGGAATCAGAAAATGCGCGGCCCACTTTTGGCGTTGAGTATACTCGGCGGAGGTTTCTTGCGCCGGGTAAGCTTTGGCTTTCTGTTTTCGGTCGTTCTCTTGCCCATGACCATTCTTCCATCCAACCGTGCACAGGCTGATCCGACCGAACTTGACAGTGCGCAGATCCAACTGGCCTTGCGCAAGCTCGGCGTGGTGGGCAGCGCGCTCTATATCGGCGCACACCCGGATGACGAAAACACTAACCTGCTCGCGTATCTTTCCAATGAGGCGCTCTTGCGCACGGCCTATCTGTCGCTCACCCGCGGCGACGGAGGGCAGAACCTGATCGGCGCAGAGCAGGGCGCAGAGCTGGGCGTGATCCGCACGCAGGAGCTGCTGGCCGCGCGCAGGGTGGATGGGGCGGAACAGTTTTTCACCCGCGCGCGCGACTTTGGCTACTCGAAGAGTCCCGAAGAAACCCTGCGCATCTGGGGCCGGGACGCTGTGCTGGCCGATGTGGTTTGGGTCATCCGGCGTTTTCGACCCGACATCATCATCACCCGTTTTTCTCCTGAGCTGGGCGACACGCACGGGCACCACACAGCCTCGGCGCGGCTCGCGGCGGAAGCATTTCGGGCAGCCGCGGACTCCACACGTTTCCCGGAGCAACTTGGGCGAGGAGTGCAACCCTGGCAAGCGCAGCGGCTGTTTTGGAACCGTTCTTCGTGGAGCATCAAGCCGGGGGAGGCTTTGTCCGAGTTCCTCAGCATGGACGTGGGCAAGTACAATCCGCTATTGGGGCTTTCCTACGGCGAGATGGCGGCAGACAGCCGCAGCATGCACAAGAGTCAAGGCTTCGGCGTGGCACGCACGCGCGGGCCAATCATCGAGTACTTCAAGCTGCTGGACCAGGCAGTTTCCGCTCCTGCGCTCGCCGGCAGCGTGCTGGGTGGGATCGACTTCTCCTGGTCGCGCATCAAGGACAGCAACCAGGTTGCGCGCCTGGTTGAACGGGCGGCGCGCCAATTTGTGCCTGCGGCGCCGCACAAGATCATCCCAATCCTCTTGCAGTTGGACCAAGCCCTGGACTTTGTCCCCGATGCGTACTGGCGCACATACAAGGAGGACCAGGTGCGCGAGTTGGTCTTGGCTTGTGCAGGACTCTTTATTGAAGCGACCGCCGCCGATTTTCGTGCCGTGCCGGGCGAGACCGTGGAGGTGACGGCGACGGCCATCAATCGCTCGCCCGCCGAGTTTTCTCTGCGCGAAGTCCGCCTGCCAGACTCCGTCATCCCGATGAGGATAGGCTCGCTCGCTTCGTTTGAGGTGAAGCGAACCGTCCGCGTTCCAATCACATCGGCTCTGACCACTCCCTACTGGCTGGTCGCGCCGCCTGAGCCAGGACTCTTCCATGTCGAAGATCCCACGCTGGTCGGCATGCCTGAGGCCCCTGCGCCGCTCGCCGTCGAGTTCGTGCTGGTCTCCCCCATCTCCACGCTGACCGTGAAACGGCCCATCACTTTCAAGTGGACCGATCCGGTGGCGGGCGAGCGCTATCGTCCCCTCGAAGTCACACCCCCGGTGCTGGTGCGGCCTACCAGTACGGTCTTGGTTTTGCCCAATGGCGAGCCGCGAAGCCTGGGCGTCCGCCTGACCGCGGTGGCGGCGCCAATCTCCGGCACCCTGCATCCCGAGATTCCAGCGGGCTGGTCAGTGTCCCCAGCAAGCGCCCCCTTTGAACTTGCGGCCAAAGGCGACGAGAAGGAGATCCTTTTCCAGATTCAGCCGTCCACCAAGCTGGGCAGCCAGGCTTCCGCCAGGGGTGTCTTGCGCTTTTCGGCAGCGGTCGGCGCAGAGCGCTTCTCGCTCGGCCAAACCCGCATCGAGCACAGTCACATTCCGATGCAGACGATTCTTGCCAAGGCCGACGTGCAGTTGGTCGCCTTTCCGCTGGAACGGAGAGGAACGCGAATCGCCTACCTTCCCGGCCCGGGCGACGAGATTCCCGCCAGCCTACGGCAGGCCGGCTACCAGGTGACGGTCATCAGCGACCCGGTACTGGCGGACGCGGCGGCGAGCCAAAGCGCTGCCGCCTTTGCCAATTTCGATGCCGTGGTCACCGGTGTGCGCGCATTCAACAGCAATGCGCGGGTGCGCGCCGCCCACGCGGCATTGCTCGCCTATGTACAGGCCGGCGGCACCCTGGTAGTCCAGTACAACACCAACAACCGTTTGATCCCGCTTAACACGCCGATTGGCCCCTTTCCCCTCGCGATCGGCCAGGAACGCGTGACCGACGAAAACGCGCCGGTCACTTTCATTTTGCCCGCCCATTCCATCCTCAACTCCCCCAACAAGATTTCCGAGCGCGATTTCGAAGGCTGGCAGCAAGAGCGTGGGCTCTACTTTGCATCCACTTGGGACGCGCGCTATCAAACCGTGGTGTCCATGAATGACCCCGGCGAGCCGGGTTTGCGTGGTGGCATCCTGGTGGCTCGGTATGGGAAGGGAANNCGGAGCCTCATGGCGAATGAGCCGGCTCCGGCGCGCCAGGAGCTGCACTCGGCGCCGCCATTTCTGACCTGGACCGGCCTGTATTGTCTTGTGGCCGGCGCCCTGCTGGCCGAGATAACGCTGTTCATAGCCATCACGCTTGCCTACCGATGAGTTCGCTCGACTGGCTGGTGCTTTTCAGCACCCTGGGCGCGATTGTGGCGTACGGGGTGTGGAAGACCCGTGGCCAGCAAGATATGGCCAGCTATCTGCGCGGCGGCTACCAGGACAAATGGCACACCATCGGCTTGTCGGTGATGGCAACCCAGGCCAGCGCGGTGACCTTTTTGTCGACACCCGGCCAGGCATACCAAGACGGAATGGGGTTTGTTCAGTTCTATTTCGGCTTGCCCCTGGCCATGATCGTGCTGTCAATCGCCTTCATTCCCCGCTACTTTCGCCTTCAGGTCTACACCGCCTACGAGTTTCTTGAGAGCCGCTTCGATCGCAAGACCCGCCAGTTGGCTGCGTTCCTGTTCTTGCTCTTGCGCGGGCTTTCCGCCGGCATCACCATTTACGCACCCGCGATCATCCTGTCCTCGGTTCTCGGTTGGCCGCTCCGCCTCACTTGCCTGTGCATGGGTGGTTTGGTGATCGTGTACACGGTTGCGGGGGGCACACGCGCCGTCAGTCAGACCCAGAAGCATCAGATGGTGGTGATGCTGGGAGGAATGGTGGTCACATTCATCGTGATTGTGATGCGCCTACCCGCCTCGGTTTCGCTGCGCAACGCCTTTCATATCGCGGGCAGCTTGGGAAAGTTGAACATCATCGACCTCTCTGCTGATCCGAGCCGGCGTTACACGCTTTGGTCTGGTTTGCTGGGAGGTTTCTTTCTGGCCATGGCCTACTTCGGGACCGACCAGTCGCAGGTACAACGCTACCTGGCTGGTCGATCCATCACGGAGAGCCGCTTGGGCCTGCTGTTCAACGGCCTGGTCAAGGTTCCCATGCAGTTTCTTGTGCTGCTGGTGGGCGTGATGGTCTTGGTCTTCTACCAATTCAATCTGCCACCAATCTTCTTCAATCAGCCGGAACTCGCCCGCGTCTATCAGACTCCCCACGCGGCCCATGCGGCTGCGCTTGAGCGCGAGCACCAGGCCGCCTTTGCACGCAAGCGTAGCGAAATCGAGCGCCTCGACGCTGCCCTCGACCGGCACGACGAAAAGTCCATCGCGGCCGCCGAGCAGGCGGTGCGCGAGAGCGAAGCGGTTTTCGCCTCTATCCGTGGTGAGATGAAGCAGGTCATCGCCACCGCTTTGCCCCATCCCGCAATCAAGGACGCAGACTATGTGTTCTTGTCGTTCGTCATGCGCAACCTTCCACGCGGCATCGTGGGCTTGCTTCTCGCGGTCATCTTCTGCGCAGCCATGTCCGCCGTGGCCAGCGAGCTATCGGCGCTGGCGTCGACCACGGTCATCGATTTCTACCGACGCAGCCTGCGTCAGAACGCCAGCGACGCGCACTACGTCCGTGCCGCGCGCTGGTTCACCGCAGGCTGGGGCGTCTTGGCCTTGCTCTTCGCCACCTTCGCTTCGCTGCTCGACAACCTTATCCAAGCGGTCAATATTCTCGGCTCGCTCTTTTACGGCACGGTACTGGGTATTTTCGCGGTGGGGTTCTTCTTGCGGCGGGTGCAGGGAACCGCGGTGTTTTTCGCTGCCTTGCTTTCCGAGGCGCTGGTCCTGCTTCTCTTCCTGCGGACCAGCGTCGGCTTTCTCTGGTACAACGTTGTCGGCTGCTCTGCCGTGATGTTGATCTCGGCGAGCGTGACCAGATGGCCAGGTTTTCGAAAACCGCGCAGTCCAGCAGCATGCGGAATGGACACTCAGCGCCGCACAACCCCCTGAATTGCGAGCATTCTTCCGATTGCGGCCGGCGGGCGCAGCGCGGCAGGAGACTCATCTTTCTTGAAAGGTTTTCACCAGATGGAACCCTTGTTGAAGCGATGAAAACAATCTGTGGATATCGCGCCAAGCTGACCAAGGGCCTTGCCTGCCTACTGGCCGTCGCCTGGGTCGTTCCGACCGCGCAGGCGGGTACGACTACCACGCTCACGAATTTTGGCTCCAACCCCAAGAACCTCCCGATGTACCTGTACACGCCGACCAATGTCGGCGCGAAGCCGCCCCTCTTGCTCCATCTCCACGCCTGTCATGCCGCAAACGGCGGCCAGAGCATGTGCAGCTCGGGCAATTCGTTCGCGCAGCAGGCCGACAAATACGGTTTCCTCATGGTCTGTCCGTCGGCGGTCAGCAGCGACCAGTGCTGGGACGTTCACTCGACCGCGGATCTGACCCACAACGGAACGGGCAGCGATGCCGAGGGAATGATGTCGGCGATCAACTACGTCATTGCCAACAAGAACGCGGACGCCAATCGGGTCTATGTGTCCGGCTATTCCTCGGGCGGCATGATGACCCAGGCCATGATTGGTGCTTATCCCGACGTGTTCAAGGCCGGCGCGGCGTTTGCCGGCGTCCCCTTCGGGTGTTTCGCCCAGGGCAGTATCGACAGTCTGGGCTGGAGTTCGACCTGTGCCAATGGCCAAGTGACCATGACAGGGGCGCAATGGGGCGATCTGGTGCGTGCCGCCTATCCTGGCTACACCGGCCCACGTCCGCGTATCCAGTTATGGCACGGATCCGTTGATACCACTGTCGCCTTTCACNNGCTATGCCGACAGCGCGGGCGTCGTGCAGGTCGAGGCCATTCAGGAAACCGGAAAGGGGCACGGCGATCTTTCTGTCGATCCGGAAGCCGGCGAGGCCATTCATTTCCTTGGGCTCGATGGTTCAAGTCCGATTCCCGACGGCGGCGTCGTCGACCCCGCGCGGGACAGCGCCGCAGTCGATACCGCGCGTCCCGATACCTCCACAAAGACGGACTTGGCAGGCAACACCGGTGGAACCACGGCTACCGGCGGCGTGACGGCAACCGGAGGAGTGGTGACTACCGGTGGGACAGCGACTTCCGGTGGATCGGTGGTGACCGGTGGCGTGCCGGCCACGGGTGGAACGGTGGCGAAAGGCGGCGTGACGGCGACAGGTGGGACAGGCGCGAAAGGCGGCGTGATAGCCACGGGAGGAGTAGCTGCCGGTGGAGCAACGAATTCCGGCGGAACGGTGGCGACGGGTGGCGTGCTGGCCACGGGAGGAACGGTGGGGTCGGGCGGCGTGATTGCCTCGGGGGACGCCTCGTCCACGGGCGGCACGGTCCGCACTGGGGGCACGAGCAGCACAGGCGGCGTGAGCCAGACCGGTGGCGCGCTTGGCACGGGCGGCGGCATGGCGGAAGGCGGTAGCACCTATACCAGCGGCACCACCGCCAACAAGAGCTCCGGGGGCTGCTCGTTGACCAGTGGAGATTCCAATCGATCTGCACCTGCCAGTCTACTGTTGGTTATTGGTATTCTCATCGCCGGCCGGCGCAAACGCGAGCGCAAGTGACTGAAACATGATCGAACCAGGCGACCCCAGCGGATTGCCCTGGCACCACGAAAACTCTCAAATGCCTCAATTCGAATCGGGGCGCGGCGTGTCCGGCAGTTCCGACAGGACACGTTCCAGCGCGTCCACGCTCGGCGGTTTGGCAAGGTGGTGTTGGAAACCAGCCTCGGCTGCTCTTTCCAGGTCTTCCGGCAAAGCGTAGCCACTCAAGGCCACCAGAAGGGTGGACTGCAACATCGGGTCTTGCCGCACGGCCCGCGCCAGATCATAACCGTCCATTCCGGGCAAGCCGATATCGCAAAACACGACGTCGGGGCGAAAAGACCGAAGCTTCTCGATTCCGTCCGGCCCGCTGTGGGCGACCTCGACCTCATGCTTGCCGATTTCCAGGACCTCACGCAAACTTTCCGCCGCGTCGAGGTTGTCTTCGATGATGAGAACCCGCCGGCAGACTTGCGGGCCGCTCGCGTGCAAGGCGGTCCTCTCCGAGCCAGCTCCGGTGTCGAGTGGCAGCCGGATGACAAAGGCTGCGCCTTTCCCGAGCCCGTCACTTTGCGCCTGGATGCTGCCCCCATGCATCTCGACCAGGCCCTTGATCAGGGCCAGTCCCAACCCCAGCCCTCCCTTGCTGCGATCGAGAGACTGATCGGCCTGCATAAACGGCTGGAACAGACGCGCGACCGTGTCAGGTGCCATGCCAACCCCGTTGTCGATCACGCGAATCAAAGCCTCACCCGCCTCGGTCGCGACCGAAACATGCGCGCGCCCTGCGCGGGGAGTGAACTTCGCTGCATTCTGCAGAAGGTTCCCCAGCATCTGTGCTACCCGGGTTGCGTCGGCATTGACCAGTACCGGGGCAGCAGCAAGATCGCATGAGAGCCGCACCTCGCTCCGCTCGAAGAAACCACGGCTGTCCTCGACCGCACGAGAAACCATCTGGTTGAGGTCTAGCCGCTGTTTCTGCAAGCAAATCTTGTTGCGCGTGATCCGGGTGATGTCGAGCAGGTCGTCGACCAGGTTCGACAGTTGCGTGGCCTGGCGATCGATCACCCCAAGGGCGCGAAGGGCCTGCTCCCCACCGGGAGTTGCACGGTGCAGGATGTAGAGGCTGTTCTTGATAGGAGCCAAAGGGTTGCGCAGCTCGTGGGAGAGCATTGCGAGAAATTCGTTCTTGCGCCGATCAGCCTCGATCAACTGCGCATTGGCCTCGATCAACAACTGTTTTTGACGATGCAGCTGCAGGAAGACCCTGACCTTGCTCGCGAGTATGCGGGCATCCAGCGGCTTGACCAGAAAGTCCACCGCGCCCGATTCGTAGCCCTTGAACACGCGATCCCGATCGTGCAGCCCGGCGGTGACGAAGATGATGGGGATCTCGCGGGTGCGCTCCACGTTGCGCATCAGCTCGGCCAAGGCAAAGCCATCCAACTCGGGCATCTGTACGTCAATTAGAGCCAGTGCGACCTCGTGCTCAAGCAGCAGTTCGAGGGCGCACTTGCCTGACTCGGCCTTGAGGATTTCGGCGTCGTTGCGCCGGAGCAAGCCCTCCAGCGCCAGGAGATTCTCTGGGCGGTCATCAACCAGCAGGAGCTTCGGCAGATCGCTCATGGGCAGCCTCGACCATTAGCCGGAGTCTGCCACGTCCCGAGCTGCCGCACCCACTGAGAGCGTGTTCAAAAAGCCCCAGA
>PMJE01000610.1 GCA_003157315.1 Myxococcales bacterium
AAGAGCCGAAGTCTCACAAGCCATTTCTTGCGTAGATACGTCGATTTTGTACCCACACCACTGTGGCATTGCCGCTTCCATCGATAACTATCTGGGGTGCGCCGGCACCGTCCAAGGTCGCATTGACAATGGATCCCGGCCACGGCAACACCGCAGCCCAGCCGGTCGCAACCGAGTACCGAGTCGCCCAGATGTTGTCCTGGTTTCTCGAGAACTGCGCCCAGACCGCCACGGCATTCCCGGTTGTTTCCAAGGCAATACCAGGCGAACTATCAGACGTGCCGAGATCGGCAATGACTGTGGTTCCCCAACCCACCCCAGCCACATACCGATTCGCATACAGCACGCCCCCGTTTTGATTCCAGACGGCAACGGCGTTCCCATTCTTGTCAACCGCCAGTTGAACACCAACGTCATAGCTTGTAGTTCCAGGATCAGCGAGGGTCGCGGGAATGCCCCAGCCTGTCCCTACGACATAGCGATTGGCGTAGATCCCTGGTTGGCCGGGCTGCTGCCACACGGCTATCGCGTTTCCGCGGGGGTCAAACCCAATTTGGGCTCCGACCCCGGAGTTTGCTGACGCGACCGCGGCTGACTCGATAAGCACCGGTGTTGTTTCCCAACCGGTGCCCGATGCGTAGCGAAGTGCCTGAACCCCCTGTACCGAATTGTTGGAGTCAGAAGCCTGGCTCCACACGACGATGGCATTTCCAGATGGGTCGACCGCAACCTGCGGACCTGTCGCGGAACGCACGGCCTCGGTCGACAGATTGGAAACAGTGGACCAGCCTGTGCCGGCAACGTAGCGACTCGCGCGGACACTGTCGTGATTCCAAGACCAGTCGTAGACGCTCCAAACCGCAACCGCATTCCCATTTGGATCAGCCGCAATTTGCGGAGGATTAGCACTGACATCCCCGTTCGTGGTGTCCGCATAGACAGTGACAGCAGTTCCCCAGCCCGTTCCCGCCACATAGCGATTGGCGTAGATGCCATCTCTTTCACCGTTGACCGTCTTCCATGCCTGTGCCCATACCGCCAGGAAGTTTCCCATGGAATCGGCGACAATCTGGGGACTTGACGCTGGCATGTCGCTTGTCTCTAGCAGGGTGGCCGTGCCCCATCCTGCCCCGGCGGTGTACTTGTTTGCGTAGATGCTTTGCGCGTTTCCGTCGGACTGCATCCATACCGCCATCACGTTCCCGCTTGGGTCGACGGCTATCCTGGGCGAAGAAGGACTTGGGGTGCCCGGATCGATGGTCTGTACGACAGGAGCGGCTGTGGTAAACGTCCAGGTGTAGTTTGCCGCCATGCCTCGGCCTGCCAGATCTTCTGCGCCGGTGGTAATCGTCGCGGTATAAGTGGTTGAGCTGGCGAGATGGTTGGACGGCGTAAATGTGGCGGTTGTTCCACTGCAGGTTACGGAACCGGTCACGCCGTTGTCCAGCGAGAAGGTGACTGTGTTCATCGTCGACGCAGTCATTGCCTCACTGAATGTCGCAGTAATGGTGGTGCCAACCGCGACACCGGTGGCATTGTTGGCTGGGTTTGTGGCCAAGACCGCGGGGAGCGCGACGTCGGCAGTGGCGCCGTCCTGGAGCGAGGCGTCGGCTTGAGCGTCAACGCCCGGTGCCACCGTTTCCGATGTGCTGGAGTCCTTGCTACCGACGTCCAGGCCGAGTCCGCTGTCACCTGGGCCGCTCGCTTCCGATGCGTTCGTGTCCTTGCTTGCAACATCCGCGGGCTGCCCGCTCTCTGCGCTCGTGTCCTTGCTTGCAACATCCGCGGGCTGCCCGCCCTCCCCTGGACGGCTTGCCTCCAACGTGGCGGCGTCATGGGTGGCGCCGGCTGCGGCGTCTGGCCTGGCATTCGAGGTGTTGTTGGAGCCACAGCCGGCGAGAGCCAGGGAAGTGAGCGCCAAGAAAGAAGTCGCTCTGCTGATCAGAATCATCGAGGGCATACGGATTCTCATTTTTGACTCCGTGGTGGCATACGAAGCTCCGGCCGCAGGCTTAGCTATTCGGAGCGAGGAAAAGTGTATCAAAGGCAGACATTCAGCGTCAAGCGCTGGACGCAGCGGGACCACGTTTTCCGCCCCGGCAGTGCTCTGTTGTAGATCCTACTTCCGTTTTTGCAGCCAGTACGCCGGCAGCCCAATCGCCAGGGTGGCCAGACCCACAAGGCTCTCGCGGGGCCGCTCGGCCACAGTGAAGGCTGTGGAGCCGAGCACGAAAACCAGGAACAGGGCCGGCACCCACGGCCAGCCCGGGACTTTCAGGGCTGGGCCTAGTTTGTGTCGCTGCCAAACCAGGCCCAGCACAGTCGCCGCAAAGACCAGACCCAGGGTGAAGCCGACGTAGGTCAGCAAGCTGGCAAAGGCCGCCATCCACAGAGCCGCGATGCCGACCACGGTCTGCGCCAGGAGCGCGACACGCGGGGGCCGACCCGGCCGCACCGCCAGCACCCGCGGCAGAAAGCCGTCGGCTGCCATGCGCGCAGCGATCTGAGGCCCCGCCATCACTAGCGACGAGATGCAGATCGCGATCACAAAGGCAATCAAGCCCGAGACCAGCTTGGCCAGGCGCGGTCCGCCCAGCACCAGGGCCGCGATGCGGCCCACGTCGATCTTGCCCGCGAGCAAAGCTGCCGGCGTCCCCAGCACGAAGACAGCGTTCAATCCGAGGTAGAGCGCGGTCACAATGGCGGTTCCCAAGATCAGGGCTCGGGGCAGGTTCTTCTTGGGCTCCGCCACCTCGCCGCCCACGTACACAGCCGCGTTCCAGCCCTGGTAGCTGTACGACACGATCACCAGGGCCACTCCCATGCCCGCCATTCGGCCCGGCGCCGCCACATTGTATAGCCCTTCGTGCGCCAACTGCCCCATCCCGAACCCGGTGAATAGCGTGATCACGACCAACTCGACGGCCACTGCGATAGCCTGTGCCCTTGCCCCGGCAGTGAGAGAGAACGCGTGCGTGGTGGCTGCAACCAAGATGATCACGGTTCCCGTCAAGCGGGGCGAGGCTAAAGCGGCGCCTCCCAAGGCGGACATGTACTGCCCGAACGCATAGGCCAGCACGCCCAGCGGGACCGCAAATCCCACCACCAGCGAAACCCATCCTGCCAGGTAGCCGAGCGCCGGATGCAGGGTGCGCGACAGAAAAACGTACTCCCCACCCGATTCGGGAATGTGTCGGGCGAGCGCGCCGTAGCACAAAGCCCCGAGCAAGGCGACCAGCCCGCCCAGCACCCAGGCCAGCAGCACCAGCCACGCCGAACCCAGATCGGCCATCAAGAGACCGCTGGTGGTGAACACACCCGTGCCCACCATGTTCGCCACGACCAAAGCTGTCGCGCTGCCCAGCCCGAGGCGTCGTTCGCTGTCCAATACGATGCTACTTGCCTTTGCGCCGCATGGCCAGGACCAGCTGCGCCCAGGCATCGCGCTCATCATCCGAGGTAAACGAAAACTCTACACTTGCCACCCGCGCTGCGCGTTTGCGCTCGGCGCTCTTCTCCACGCGCAGGACTCTCCCGGTGACGTGACGAGCACTCCTCGCTGCGGTCCTGGTCGCCTCGTGCAAAGTCAGATCCACCCCATCGCCAGCCGTGAGCGGCAGCGAAGTCTCTACCGAGATTCCACCTGCACCCAGGTCGCAGATGCGCGCCCGCTCATCATTGAGCCCGCCAGCCAGCTGCGTGGATTCCGCGCCTGCGGCCAGGGTTGCGGGCAGCCGCACACTGACGCGCGGGTACTGCCGGCGCGGCTCGGTTTCCACCCGGACCAGTCTCTGAAATGCCGCCGTCACCGGAGGGCCGCTAGCCACGCGCAGAATTGCCGCGTGGCCGGTGTGATGACCGGTTCCGCTCGAGTAGCGAACCACTGCCTCATGCCCAGCCTCAAGCCCCTCCGGAGAGGTCGGGAGGTCGGGAAAGGTGAACAGCACCTCGCCCGGGCGCAGGCTGAAGACAAATCCGCGCAGCGGCACCAGAGAGCCGTTCGGGAAGATCTCCGCCCACTGTCCCAGGACAAGCTGGGCATCAGCCGCGATCGTCCTTGGTCGCTGACGGAGCCTTGGGACCAGGTAGGTCAATGGAATCGGGGCCATGCTTCTCCCCAATCCCGTATCGGCTCGCTCGCGCAGTAACATAAATAGCTATCTACCCTCTGCACAGCGAGGTGTGCAAGTCACAAGGCGCGCATGGCAACATCGCCCAGCTCCTCGTCGGAAAGTTGCACGGGATTGCCGCGCATGCTGCTTGCGGCCTTGGCCTTGGCAACCAGGGCGGGGACTTCGCCGGTCGACAAACCGTAATGGCCAAGGCCCCGAACCTCCAGTTCCTGGCAAAGATCGCGCATCCAGGCCACGCCCTCATCCGCACCGGCGCCGTGCCGTCCCGTGACGATCTCTGCGATCTCGCGATAGCGATCCCGAGCCGGATGTTCTGGCGCGCGCTCGGCTAAGGCCCGCAGGTTGGCCTCCATCACGGGAACCAGCAAGGCCGCGCAGAGAGCTCCATGGGGAGCGTGCACCATCCCACCCAGGGGAGCCGCGAAGCCGTGCACCGCGCCCAGACCTCCGTTGGCCAGGCACAGACCGCCGCATAGGCTCGCCAGCATCAGGTCCTCGCGCGCGTCCGCCGCCAGTCCCGAGGTGTAGGCTCGGCGCAGCGCCCGCGCTGAATGGCGCAGCCCCTCGGCGCCCAGCGCATCGGTCAAGGGATTGGCCCGCGAGGAAACCAGAGCCTCCACTAGGTGCGACAGGGCGTCCAGGCCGCTGCAGGCCACCACTGGCCGGGGCAGGCCGTCGAGTAGGTCCGGATCGAGCACCGTCAGAATCGGCAGGAGGAACTGGCTACGCAGGCTGACCTTGACCTTGGCGGCCGGAACACCGATGACAGCGTTGCGGGTCACCTCAGCGCCGCTGCCGGCCGTGGTGGGGATAGCCACAAAGGGCAACGGCCGCATCTCCAGAGTTCGCCCGCGGCCCACCACCTCCAGATAGTCCATCAGCTCGCCTTCGTTAGTGGCCAGCGCAGCCACTGCCTTGGCGGTGTCCATGGCGCTGCCTCCGCCCAGCCCGACCAGGGCGTCGCAACCCTCGCGGCGAGTCCGCGCCCGGCCCGCCGACACCGAATCCACCGTGGGTTCCTGGCCTACCAGTAGCACATCCGATTCGATGCCCGCCGCAGCCAGCATGGATCGCAGGCGTTCACACCCCGCGCCGGGCAGATTGGTCGCGACCAGAGCGCGGCGTACACCCTGAGCACGCAGGGCCGCGGGCACCTCCGCCAGCTTGCCGGAACCAAACAGCAGCCGTGCGGCGGTTGCGAATTCAAAGCTCACCACGTGTCGTCCTCGCTGACGTTGATGTACTTCTTGCTCGTGCGCGGCTCGGCCATCATGGCTGCCACTTCATCGCGCCATCTACGATAGTGAGCGGTGTCCTTGTGTGCAGCCGCACCAGCGGGTCCGTGGTAAACTTCGATTAGAACAAATCGGGTGGGATCGTCTATATCCTGCACGACATCGAAACGGGCCACCCCTGGCTCCTTTACGCTCTCGCTGGCATTGGCCAGGGTGGAGATGCGGAATGCCTCGACCAGGTGAGGCTGGACGTGGACCTGCACGAGCACGATGTGGAGTGTGTTGGGCATGGCCAGAGAATAGCGCGCTATCGCGGAAACCGGATCGTCTGGCGCGGCATCATAGACAAATAGATAGATGGAATCCAACGGTTGACGGCCATGCCAGGCAGGTCTGGTTGGTGCACTGCCGGTTGATAGAAGGGGGCCGTGATGGAAATTTCGGCGAAAAGGTGTATGCCTTGCGAAGGTGGGGTATTGCCGCTCGACGCGCATCGGGTGGGCGAGTTGCTGCGCGACGTTCCCGGTTGGAAGGTGAGCGAAGATCGCAGCACGCTAACTAAAGGGTTTCGCTTTTCCGATTTCGCGGGCACTATGGGGTTCGTGATTCAAATGGCCGCCATAGCAGAAGAGGAAGGTCACCACCCCGACTTCTGTGTGCGTTACGATAGGCTGGACGTCCAGCTCAGCACACATTCCATTCGCGGACTCTCCGAGAACGATTTCATTATTGCCGCCAAGCTAGATAAACTTGCCTCTTCCAACAGATAGGGGATATTCGCCGTGCCAGATACAATAAACGCGCTAGCCTCGGATGTGATGGACAGTCGTTCTTGGCCCCCTTCCGCTGCTGAAGCCGCGGGTGGAGTCATGTCCGGCTTCAAGTTGGTCGAGGTCAAGGTGTTCAGCGCCACCAAGCGCAAGGACCGAGACCGACTCGACGAGGTTGCCACCGCTTGGTTGCGCGACCACCAGGACTTCGACCGCCTGACCGCCCAAGTGACGCTGTCGTCGGATCTGGAGTACCACTGCATGTCCATCACCTTCATGGGCTGGCAGCGGATTTAACAAAGTCTCGGCAGCGTTCAAAGAGCCATGACCACGAAGGCCAGCACCGCCAAGGACACGCCGGCGTAGGCACGCACGCCTAGCACTTCGCCGAGAAGAAGCACACCAAGCACGTTCACCATTGCGATGGAAGTTGCGCCGAAAAGCGCCATCGACTTGCCGATGGGCACGCTGGCCAATACGTAGAGTTGGCCGAACATGGCGACCGTGCGCAACCCGAAGTAGATGACGAACCACCAGGTGAGGAAGGTAGCAAGGGTGAAGCCACCCCTGCGCATGTTGGCGCGGGCGAGCAGGTCCCCCGCGGTGAACAGGGCTTGCGAACCGACAATCATGACGACCGGGTATTTGAGCCAAGGCATGGGCTCCTTTTTCGCAGATCGTGAGTGGTTTGCGAATTTTCGAGACTCGGTACTAGCATGGTCCACCCATGCCTCGCCCCCCTGACCAGGTAACCCTCGAACAACTGAAACAGATCACCGGGCCGGCCGGCTGGAGCGATGATCCAGATACCCTGGCGCCGCACCTGGTGGAGTGGCGCAGTCGCTACCAGGGCAAGACCCCGCTTTTGCTCAAGCCGGCGACCACCGCCGAGGTGGCGGCTATCGTTCGCGTGTGCGCCCAGCACGAAGTGGGCATCGTGCCCCAAGGGGGAAACACTGGCCTGGTGGGCGCGCAAATTCCGCGCGCCAGCGGCCAGGAGGTGCTGGTCAGTTTGTCGCGCATGAACCGCGTGCGGGTTGTGGATCCGATCAACAACACCCTGACCGCCGAGGCGGGCTGCTTGTTGGCGGCGGTTCAGCAAGCCGCAGCCGAGGCGGACCGGCTCTTCCCGCTCAGCCTGGCAGCCGAGGGCAGTTGTCAGATCGGGGGCAATCTCTCGACCAATGCGGGGGGCATCCATGTCCTGCGCTACGGAAACTCGCGTGACTTGGTGCTGGGGCTGGAAGTCGTCACCGCCCAGGGCGAAATCTGGGATGGCCTGCGCGGGCTGCGCAAAGACAACACCGGCTACGATCTCAAGCAGCTCTACATCGGCGCCGAGGGAACCTTGGGAATCATCACCGCCGCGGTGTTGAAGCTGTTCCCGCGCCACCGCCAGGTGGAAACCGCGTTTGCGGCGGTGCCTACTCCCGAGGCGGTGCTCGATCTTCTGACTTTGGCGCGCGAGGTATCGGGTGACGGCGGCGTGCTGGCTTTCGAGATGATCTCGCGCTTCGCCCTCGACCTGGTGCTCAAGCACGTGGCGGGCTCGCTGGATCCGCTGGCAACCCGATCGCCGTGGTACGTGCTGGTCGACCTGACGGTTGCACGCACCACGGCCGAGGCATTCATGACTCAGGCACTGGACTACGGCCTGATTTCCGACGCGGCTTTGGCCGGCAGCGCGGCCCAGGCAGCGGCACTGTGGAAGCTGCGCGAGTCTATTTCTGAGGCGCAGAAGCGCGAGGGCGGCAGCATCAAGAACGATGTCTCGGTACCGGTGTCGCACATCCCAAGCTTCATCAAGCAGGCCCTGGCTGCCGTGGCAGAGTTGGTCCCGGGCATCCGACCCGTGCCTTTCGGCCATGTGGGCGACGGCAACCTGCACTTCAACTTCAGCCAACCCGCAGACATGGACCAGGACGCTTACCTTGCGCGCTGGGATGAGGTGAGTCGAGTNNCTGGACCTCATGCGCAGGATCAAGCAGGCCCTGGACCCCAAGGGCATCATGAATCCGGGCAAGGGCATCGTGTGAGGGACTGCGGCGGCCGCTTTTGTCCGCCGGTGGATGAACGCGTTGCGTTCCCTGGCCCCAAATAGCGTGGAGTAGGCGTGATCATTGACAAGTCTTCCGCGCCGGACACCCTTACACCGGGATGTAGGGCCATGAAGGGCGCTGAATACAAATGGTCCGCTTTGAACGCGGACGTGTACTGCGATCACGTCTTCCGGAACAACAGCAACTGACCGAGGAGAAGCAAGAGCTATGACGAGAACAAGACTGGTACTCTGTCTGGCATTGATCGGCGCGATGGGCGCTTGTGGCGGACGCAGCGGGCTTCACCCGCTATTCGGCGACGGAAGCGGCGAGGCGGAGGACGGCAGTGCCGACGGGCGCCTTGACGGCAGAGGCCAAGACAGCCGTTCAGACGGCGGTCTCGGGTCCGACACCAGAATCGAAGTCGGGACATCAGACGCCAGGACCGAAGCCGGGACATCAGACGCCAGGACTGAAGCCGGGACCTCGGATGTCAGGGTTGTAGACGTAGCTTCCGATGTGCGCGCTGAGGCTGGTGGCCCCGATACTGGCAGAGATGTTGCGCTGGCCGAGGTAGGCCGGCCCGAGGTGGGCCGCCCCGAAGTGTTGCCGCCCCCAACTGACGGGCCAAGAGACGCTCCCGTCGACGCTGCTCCGATCCTGACGAGCATCGAGATCTCGCCTCCCAATCCAATTTTGGTGACCGGAACCACACTTCCGGTTGTGATCACGGCAGTCTATTCCGACGGCAGCACGAAGGATGTTTCCAGCTCATCGACCGTAACATCGAGTGCTGCTGCCTACGTTTCCGTGTCTGGAACCACCCTGACCGGCGTTCATCCGGGAACTGCGACCATCACCGCGACCTATCAGGGCAAGACCGCGACCGCGACGGTCACCGTGGTGGACACCACTTTGCAGTCGATCAGCATCCAGACCGTGGCGCCGGTACCTGTCGGCCAGACGGTGAACCTGGTGGCCACGGGCGTGTTCGCCGATGGCAGCAAGCAAGATGTCACCTCTCAGGCGACCTGGACGTCGTCCGCCCCGACCATCGCAAGCGTCGGCGACACCGCCACCACCAAGGGCCAGGTGACCGGCGTGGCCGCGGGCACGGTCACGGTGACAGCCACGATCCAGACGAGTACTGGGCCGGTCAGCGGGACGGTTCAGATCACTGTTGTGGCGAAGAAGATCACCAGCATTGGAATCACCCCCGCGCAACCGATCCTCCAGAAGGGCGTGACCCAAGCCTTCAAGGCCACCGCCGTCTACGACGACAACTCCACCGGCGACGTGACCCAGCAAGCGACCTGGTCGACTGACGACGCTAGCGTCCTTTCCGTTGTCGCCACCGGAGCCACTGCGGGTCTGGCCACCGCCAAGGCTGCGGGCAGTACCACAATCACCGCGACAGTGGGCGCTGTCAGCGGCCAGACCTCGGTGCGGGTGACTGCACCGCCGCTGACCTCGATCACGGTGAACCCGGCCACCGCGACAATGTCCGTGAACACTACGAGACAGTTCACCGCGCAGGGAACCTATGCGGATAGTTCGACCGCCGACCTCACCGATTCAGTGACTTGGTCCACCGGCCTCGCCAGTGTCATCTCGGTTTCCAACGCTGCGGGAACCCGGGGTCTGGTTACCGCCCTGGCAGTGGGCACTGACAATGTTATTGCCTCGATGTCCGGCATTGTGGGAATGGCTACCGTGACGGTATCTGTGATTCCTCTGGTCAGCATTGCGGTCACTCCCAATCCGCTCACCCTGCCCCAGAACCTTACCCTCCTGCTTAAGGCCACTGCCACATACGGGGATCAGAGCACGCAGGACGTGACGACATCAGCCACCTGGACGGTCGCGGACAGCTCGGTGGCTACGGTGGGCAACCTCGGAACTGCGGCCGGTCAGGTCACTGGCCTGAAAGCCAACAGCAGCACCACGGTGACTGCGACCCTGTCTGGCAAGAGTGGGTCGGCGACGGTGAATGTGATTGCGCCCACGCTGACTTCGATCACCGTCACGCCCGCCACTGCCACTATCAGCGCGGGCGACACGCAGGCTTTCACTGCGACAGGAACCTACCAGGGTTCGACCACCGGCGTGGACATCACGACCCAGGTCACTTGGTCATCGAGCAACATCGCGGTTGCCCAGGTGTCCAATGCCGCTGGGACCAATGGCGTTGCGAGCGGTCTTACCTCTCCGGCCCGGGGCAATACCGTCACCATCACCGCGGCCCTGAATGGCGTGCAGGGGACCGCAACCCTGACCGTCACCGCGCCGGTCTTGGTGGCGATCATGGTGAGACCCGCGACAGCCACCATTATTGTGGGAGACACGCAGGCGTACACTGTCAGGGGGGTCTACGCCAATGGCACGACCGGCGCCCTCACCGGCGTTTCCTGGTCATCGTCGTCGACCGGAGTGGCCACCATCGCGGCGGGTGGCGGCGGCGGCGGTGGCGGCGGGGCCACGGCCACCGGCGTGGGTCCGGGAACCACCACTATCACGGCCACCTACACCACGGCAGGCGGCACCAGCCTGACTGACACGGCGACACTCACGGTGAATGCAGTAGTAGTCAAGACGCCGATAGGGATCCGGCTGTCGCCTGCCAGCGCGACCATTCAGGTCAATGGAACCCAGCCCTACACGGTCAACGTCGACTACAGCGATGGGACTACTGCGGCGGTCGCCGCCGGGGTCACCTTGACCACGTCCAACCCAGCCGTGGCTGCGGTGGCGGGGGGAGGCCGCGGCGGCGGCGGCTTGCTGATCAATGGCGTGGGCCCGGGAACAGCCACCATCACCGCCACCTACGCGACCGGCGGTCAGACCTTCACCGATACGGCGACCCTCACCGTCGCGTCGATCCCGCCGCCCCCACAGGTCGGCCTGTACATCACGCCATCGTTGGCCTCGGTAAACGTGAATGGGACGCAGCAGTTCCAGGCCCATGCCACCTTCAGCGACGGCACGGAAACGGTGGTCACCAACACCGCCACATGCTCATGGACCACATCGGACGGGTCCATTGCCACCATCACCACTGCCGGCGGCGGTCGAGGAGGTTTCGGTGGCGGTGGCGGCCTTGCCACGGGCGTGGCCGCTGGCAGCGTGACCATAAACGCGACCTATGGCGGCTTCAGCGCCACGGCCGCCTTGACCGTGACTTCACCGCCTGTGGTCAAGAGCCTGGTGATACTCCCGGCAACCGCCACGATTCACGTCGGCCAGGACCAGCCCTTCACCGCCACGGCCTTCTATAGCGACGGCACCAGCGCCACGGTGACTGGGACTGCCACCTGGAGCTCGTCTGACGCGACCGTCGCGGTCATGAGTGTGGCGGGCGGCGGCCGGGGCGGGTTCCCCGGTGGCGGAGTTCTGGGTGGCGCTACCGCAACCGGGCTCGCGATTGGAACGGCGACCGTCAGCGCGAGCTACACCGAGAACGGGGTCACGCTAACCGGAACCGCGGTGCTAACCGTCACCGATCCGCCGTTGCTGTCACTCGAGATCACGCCCACCAACCCGACAGTGAGCCTGCTCAGCCCGAACCAGGCATTCGTGGCCACCGCCATCTTCACCGACTACAGCACGCGGAATGTGACCGCGGCGGCCACCTGGTCGTCATCGGACGGGACAGTGGCGGTAGTCTCGAACGCTGGCGGGACAATTGGCCGCGCCACCGGGCTGAAGGCTGGCACCAGCACGATCACCGCCAGCTATGGCGGGATGTCGGCCTCCACCACCTTGACCGTGGTTGCGAAGAAGGTGACCAGCATCCAGGTGACCCCCACGAATCCGACCGCGGTGCTTGGGATCAATCAGCCCTTTGTGGCCACGGCGGTCTACGACGACAACACGACAGGCGCAGTCACGGGTGCCTCTACCTGGACCTCTTCGGATCCCACGGTGGCTAGCGTGGGAACTGCCGGCGGCACCGCCGGGGTGGCCACGCCGATCAAGGCTGGTACGACCACCGTCACCGCCAACTATCAGGGCGTGTCGGGAACCAGCGTGCTAACGGTCAGCACCGCGAAGCTGAAGTCGATTGCCATCACGCCGTCGCCTCTCAGCATCGTGATCGGGGGACACCAGCAGCTCACTGCCACCGGCACGTGGGACGACAATTCCACCCGCGATATCACCAACAACGTGACTTGGCTGTCGTCCAGCGGCGACGCTGGCGGCGACACAATCGCCACGGTTTCCAACGCCGCGGGTTCGCGCGGGCTCTTCACGGCAGTCAGCGCCGGCTCGGTCACCATAACCGCCGCGTTCCAGGGGGTGACTGGCACCCTGGCCGGCACCGTGACCGCCTCGCACTAGGACCAAGGTGACGGAGTTGAATTTGGTGCGGTAGCCGTCCGCACGGATTGCCAGGATTGATGGCGCTGACTGTTGCCGGGCGACGGCGATTTTGGATAGCTCTGCCCTTCGTCAATTCAGTTGAAGAAACGCCAGTGGTATCACTGTAGCCGGGAGAGCGGCATAGCCGGTGGTAGCCGAGGAGAAACACATGGATTTGCCCTCTATTCCGTCCCTATTGACTCCAGACTCTGGAACCGAGGACATTGTCGATCGAGCGCCGCAGCCACCGCAGGCCGAAGACGCGTCCTCCATAGGGGAGGACGCAGCCTGTTCGTCGGCAGAGGAGGAGATCATCAAGCACTGGCCCACCCTCGATAGACCGCATGGCGGCATGTTTTTCCATACGCGCCGCGGGCCACTCCTGCTGCTGACCCTCGCCTTGTTGGGCGGCGGGAGCTGGTACGCCATGCGCATCGGCCCGAACAAGAGCCGAGCCTTGGCATCTTCCGGCTCTGCAGTGACATCAGCAACAACCCTACCTGCAGATGGCGCGGCGGCGAGCGAGACAGCCAAGGATGAGGCCAGGTCAGCAGACGGGCAGGCCATCGACCAGGAGGCGAGGCCGGATGTCGCGCCGGTCACCACGGAAGAACAGGTCGCAGCCGCGACCGCTGCGGAGGCCAAGCCGGCGAACGTGGCCGACGGTGGCCAGGCTCAGGCACCCACACTGGGCGCTCTCCCGCCGACGACCGAGGGACTCGGTGAGCGTTGCCGCAAGCTCGATGCCGGGGGCAAGGGCAGACCCACGGCGGTCTTGGCCGCGTGCCGCCCAGCCATCGCGGCTGAGCCCGATGCGGCTGATATCATGGTTATTATGGCCCGCGTGCAGATCGAGCTCGGGCGCGCGGCCGAGGCGCGCGCTTGGGCGAAGAAGGCGTTGCAGGCCAAACGCGATCTGCCGGAGGCTTACGTCTTCCTGGGCGGAGCTGAACAGCAAATGGGAAGACCAGTCGAGGCCAGGGCTGCTTACAAAAAGTATCTGGAGATTGCACCAGCCGGCCGCCACGCGCGCGAGCTGCGCGGAGTTCTGGATAGCCTGTAGCAACAGCTCACAAGACTTGTGCCGCCGCACGGATGGCATGGATCGCCGCGGCCACGCCTTGCTTGGCTTTGTAGACCGCCGCCCCCGCGACCAGGACATTGGCGCCTGCCTTCGCTACGGCCGGCGCAGTGGCCGGTCCGATGCCCCCGTCGGCTTCGAGATCGCAGTGCAGCCCGCGCTCATTCAGCATCCGTCGCAAGTGCGCGATCTTGGGAAGCGTGGTTTCGAGGAACTGCTGGCCGCCGAAACCCGGGTTCACCGTCATGATCAATATCTCGTCCACGTCACAAAGGATTTCCGCAATTGTCACCAGCGGGGTGGATGGGTTGAGCACCACGCAGGCCTTCTTGCCCATCTCATGGATCTGCTGAATCGTCCGGTGTAGGTGCGGGCAGGTTTCCTGGTGCACCTGGATGATGTCGGCGCCTGCCTTGGCAAAGTCGGGGATGTATCGTTCGGGCTCGACGATCATCAAATGGGCCTCGATGATGACTTTGGTCGAACGGCGCACGGCCTCCACCACGATCGGCCCGAAGGTCAGGTTGGGAACGAAGCGTCCATCCATGACGTCGACGTGGATACGCTCGGCACCGGCGGCCTCAGCTTCTTTCACCTGTTCAGCCAGGCGGGTGAGATCAGCAGACAGGATCGACGGTGCAATTTCGATAGCAGGCATGCCAACGGCTCCGGGTTTGATGGTGAGGGTAAAGCATGGATGGATGCCAGAGGCCGTTCAACTATTCTCCAGTGATCTGCGGGAACGACCTGCGCGACAGAATGCGTGCAAGACGGGAAACCTTTTGTTGACCGATGCATTTGATAGCGATATATCTTTGAACCATCGCGAAGGGTCGCGATACATAGGCCCACCCACCATGCTGACTGGACATCCGCACGAGAGATTCAACCGGCAAGGTTTTCCCGGGGCTGTCCTGCACGCCACCCTCTGGGCTGGCAGCCACAGCCGGCATCACGCAGGCGGGCGGGGGGCGTCGCACTTCGGTTGGGGACCGCCCGGCGGCGGCTCGCCACCGTTTCCTCCCTTTCCCCCGTTTGGCGGATTTCCCTGGTCCTTGTTCCGTCGCGGTGTTCGCGCCAAGCGTGGCGACGTGCGCGCGGCCATCCTGGTCTTGCTGGCCGAGAAGCCGACCAACGGCTATCAGATCATGCAGGAGCTTGAACAGCGCAGCCGCGGGGCCTGGCGGCCGAGCCCGGGCGCTGTATATCCCGCGCTGGCACAACTGGAAGACGAGGGCCTGGTGCGGGCCGAAACCACGAGCAGCGGCCGACTCTACCACCTGACTGAACGCGGAAAAACCTATGTGGAGAGCCACCGCGACACGTTGTCGGCACCCTGGGAGTCTGCCGGCCAGCCCGAGAGCGAAGCATCGGTAGTTGGCCTTTTCGGCGAGTTGAAACATATTGCCGCTGCGGCCTTGCAGGTCGTCCACACCGGGAGCGCAGCCCAGATCACTGAAGCCCAGAAGATACTCAACCAAGCCCGTCGGGCGCTCTATCGGCTGCTGGCCGAAGACGCCCCTTCTGACGACGAATAGCGAGCCAAACTCATGAACTACATCGTCTCGGTCAACAACGTCAGCAAGAACTACAACCTGGGCCAGGTGGTGGTCCCGGCTCTGCGCGGGGTCAGCCTGGATGTGGCCGAGGGCGAGTTCCTCGCCATCGCAGGCCCTTCGGGCAGTGGCAAGACCACCTTGCTCAACCTGATAGGCTGCGTGGACACGCCCAGCGCCGGCACGGTCACCGTTGATGGCAAGCAGACCGGGCTGCTTGGCGAGCGTGACCTGACCCGGCTGCGCCTGCACACCATCGGCTTCATCTTCCAGAGCTTCAATCTAGTCTCGGTGCTGAGCGTGCTGCAGAACGTGGAGCTGCCGCTGCTCCTGCAGCGGGCTTTCACCGCACGCGAAAGGAAGCAGCGTGTGCTCGCCTTGCTCGACCGCGTGGGTATCCGCGAATACAGCAAGCACCGTCCCAGCGAGCTGTCGGGCGGGCAGCGCCAGCGGGTAGCCATCGCGCGCGCGCTGGTCACGCGGCCTAAACTGGTGCTGGCCGACGAGCCC
>PMJE01000032.1:0-1505 GCA_003157315.1 Myxococcales bacterium
TCGGCGTGGCTGGTCGGCCGTGTGGTTTCAAAACAGCCACCCTGATCCACGGCCACGTCAACGACCACAGCGCCGGGCTTCATGCCCTTGAGGTCTTCCTTCTTGACCAAGCGGGGTGTCCGCGCCCCGCGGATCAGCACCGCGCCAATCACCAAGTCGGCTTTGGCGAGTTGATCGAGGATGGTGTGGCGGTCACTGAACAGTGTCGTCACGTTGTGGGGCATGATGTCGTCCAGATAGCGTAGGCGTTCAAGATTCGTATCAAGCACGCACACCGACGCGCCGAAGCCAGCCGCTATTCTCGCGGCCTGCGTACCGACCACGCCGCCGCCGAGCACGGTAATATGCGCGGGCTCGACTCCCGGGACGCCTCCCAGCAAGATGCCCCGCCCTTCTTGCGGTCGTTCGAGAAACTTTGCCCCCTGCTGGATGCTCATCCGCCCCGCGACTTCACTCATCGGCGTCAGCAGACAGAGGTTGCCGCGCCTATCTTGCAGCGTTTCGTAGGCGATCGCGGTCGCGCCGGATGCCAGCACCCCTCGCGTGAGCGCCTCGTCGGCCGCGAAGTGAAAGTAGGTGAAAACGAGCTGTCCTTCACGCAGCAGAGCTATCTCGGACGCTTGTGGCTCTTTCACCTTCACCACGAGATCCGCGGTCGCAAAAATCTCCTCGGCCTGGCCAACCAATGTGCCGCCACTGCGCTCATAGTCGACGTCGCGGATTCCACTGCCAAGCCCGGCGCCCTTCTGAACCAGAACCCGATGGTCTGCCCGCGAAAGCTCCTCGACCCCGACGGGAAGGATACCCGCGCGATACTCGTGCTCCTTGATTTCCTTGGGAATCCCGACGATCACGAGAGCAGTGTATCCCCAGCCGTCGACGGGTGCGAGTGCTATTTGGGCGATGCGATCTCCAGGGTGACCGTGGTTTCGAGTTGGATATCGCTATTCCCAACACCGAAGCACCTCCGCTGTATCCGTGCCGTCGAACGCCACGCGCCCACGTTCAAGCATGATGAATCGCGTGCACAGCCGCGTGGCGAAGGCGATGTCGTGGGTCGCGATGAGCATGGCCGCGTCCAGCCCAGCCAAGAGATGGGCAAGCACGTTCTTTCCCGGCGGATCAAGACCAGCGGATGGTTCATCGAGCAGAAGCAGCCCCGGCGCGGCCACGAGCGCCCCCGCAAGCGCCACGCGTTGCTTTTGACCGTGCGAAAGATGATGGACCGGGGACTCGGCCAGATGGCCGATGCCGAGTGAATTGAGGACTTCCGTGGCCCTTGCAGAAACCTCGTTCCTCGGCCGCCCCTGGCGTACGAGCGCAAAGGCAACGTCGTCGATGACCCGGGGGAAGAGAATCTGGTCCTCGGGGACGTTGAACAGAAAGCCAATCCGCTCTCGGATCTTTGGCAGTGTCTGGCGCGCCAGGACCGTGTCGCCCACACGGATCTCGCCTTCGTGCGGGACGAGACCGACCGCGCTCTTGAGCAAAGTGGTTTTGCCCGA
>PMJE01000032.1:1511-2109 GCA_003157315.1 Myxococcales bacterium
AGCACGGCAAGCGCGAGCGCCAACGCGGCCCAGTCGGCTGCGCGCATCCGGCTGCTGCGCAGGGTGCGCGTTTCCCCATCGCAGTAGCCGCGCAACTCCATCGCGTCGGCCACGCGATCCGCGCGGTCGACGATCCTGGGCAGCCACACCCGAGGCAAAGACCAGAGCACCTGCCACGCCGCCTTGCCGCCGCCCGAGGCACCCCGCACCGCCATGGCCGAGGCTACCCGCTTGGTCTCGTAGAAGAGACTCGCGGCCTGATGCACGATCTGCACGACAATCGCGGACACGATGCCGGGCAGCGGAAGCCGCGCGAGCCCTTCTCGCAAATCGCTGACACTGACAGAAGCTACCGTCGCCATCGAGATCAAAACGCCGCTCATGCCTCGCACCAGCAGGTTCGCCGAAACCGCGAACCCATGCTTCCAGCCGGCCGCCGCGCTGGCGCTGTTCGGCGGCATGAGCGGCAGCAGAAAGAAGGTGGGAACGAAAAGCATGAGCCCAAGAAGAAAGAATCCAAACGCTGTCTTCATGGTCGGTCGGCTCGCCACCAACCAGGCCGTAACAGTGACCGCGATTACCAGCCCCCCGGTAAGCG
>PMJE01000032.1:2129-4636 GCA_003157315.1 Myxococcales bacterium
TTCGGCGGTGTCGGCCAGCGACGCAATCTCGAACCCCAAGCGGCTGAGCATGGCGGCGGTTTCTTCAGCGGGCGGTAGCCGGTCCTTGTTCACCGCCGCGCTGGCAGTCGCATGGATTTCATTCACTCGCGCCCGGGGAATCAGGTGCCAGATGTGGAGCTGGCCTCCGGGCTTCAGCACGCGGCGAAACTCGATTGCCGCTGCCCCGGGATCTTCAAAGTGTGGCCACACGGAAAAACAGAACACGCGATCGCAGTGCTCAGCCGAAAGAGGCAGGCGGCTTGCGTCGACAGTATGCCACTCGACACGCTCGTCACGTACTTTGTCACGGGCAACTTCGATCATGCGGGGCGAGATATCGACCGCAACCACGCGCCCGCTGGCGGACAGCCGGGCGAGCAACGCCCCCGTCAGATTCCCCGTGCCGCAGCCCACGTCGAGCACGGTTTCATCCGGGTTGAGGCCCATGGCATCGAATCCCGTCGCAAACTTCTGGCGAAGCGCGGTCAGACACTCCCACCCATCCCATTTGTCGGCAATGGCGTCGAAGAATGCGGCTCGCGGGTTTCCGTTCATGCGTCTCTCCTGTTGTTCTTTAGTGCGGGCCGAGCATACCGTCGTCCCAGCATGGCCACGGGAGGAACCGCAGCCACCATCAAGATGAGGCCCGGCCAGCCGCTCACAAGCGAAAGCCCAGCCAGAAATCCAGCCGGCAGCGTGACCATCCGAGCGAAGCCGTATACCAAGGCGACGTTGACCACCCGACCAAGCAGCAGGACCGGAATCAGCACGAGCCATGGGTGCAAGCGCGGCCAGCGCCGGACCACGGTGGCAATCAACGCTGCCATGACGGCCAGCTCGATGCCCATGAAAGCGGCGATTGGCGGATACAGAGGTGGCATCCCGGTCACCGCACCCGAGAGCACGGGGGTGATCGCCGCTGTCGTGGCTGCTGGCAGGGGACGCACCAGAAACGCCAGCGTCACCAGGGGCAGGTACATCGGCATGAAGACATGTCCGAGGTGAACCAGGTGAAAGAGTACGGGCAGCAGCAGGGCGGCAGCGCCGAACAAACCGCAGTACGCCAGATCGCGTGGATCAAGACGTTTCATTTCAAATCCCCACCTTCAATCCGGCCAAGACATTGAAGCCCGGCATAGGATAGTTCTGAACATAGGCGTAGCGTCGGTCGAGAAAATTGCGAAGCAAGAGATAGGGCTCGACGGTCACGCGACGTTCGCCCGAGGTGTAGCGGTCGCGCAAGGCGAGGTCCATCACAAAGACATCCGCCATGGGTTGCCGGCCATAGTCGGCCATGTACAGGCCATGCACCCACTCGCCAGTCAGGGTGCCAATCAAGAGATGTGCCCCTATGCTGCGGACCGCTTCCACCATGAAGTCGACCTTGCCGTCGGGGTTTTGTTTGGTGTAGCGCCCCACGGTTTGCCGATCGCCTGCCACCATCAGCGACAACGGCCCAAGCCTTTTGGCCGCCACACGTCCCTCCACGCCCCAGATNNCAGATTCCGCGCTTCCGTGCGGTAACCTGTGCCCGAGATCTCCAGGTGCTCCGAGACAAATGTAGCGCCCAAGTCCGAATTGAGCGCGTATTCAGGTTTGAGATCGGGATTGGCAACGGGGTAAGGCAGATAGAGTTCCGACATAGTGGGTTGGCGGAAATTTCGCGACACGCGGCTGTGCAGGGAGAAACCTCGGCCCAGATCGACTCGTGCCCCTGCTTTGTAAAGAGGCACCGATCCGTAGCGGCTGCTGTACAGCTCGCGCGCACCCAGCACAAGGTCAGTGCGGGCGATCGGGCGCAAAGTGAGCTGGCTGTAGAGTGAACCGTCAATATGGTCGCGCGCATCGGAATGATCCCCGGTGATGCGGTTGACGACAGTACCCGCGACACCCTCACTGGCGAGACCGAAGAGAAGATTGGCCTGGCTGTGCAGGCGCAGATCCAACTCGGCCGTGCCCCCGCCCACATAGTCGTGCGAGTAGAACCCGTCATACAGGCGATGGATTCCTGCATTCAGGTAGGGCGTGACCGTCAGTCGGGTTCCATCTTGCGTGTAAGCGAGTTGCGCCGAGGCGTTGTCCCGCCAGGCATCGAACCAGTGGTCAGGCGTCGGGGTGGTGACCGGGCCTGGATCGTTNNTCGCAGCGCCGTCGTGGCCACCGTGTCGCTGCCCCCTGCGCCCGGCCGCTGTCCGTCGGTCGTCAGGTCTGAAAGCGCGGCTTCCATGTCCCAGTTCCCAACCCGACCGAGAGCGGACACCGACGCGCGCGTGGTCTGGTAACTTCCCTGGGCCGCGTCGCTGAGCAGCTCGTAGCCGTCTTCGCCGCGCCAGCGGTTGCGGATGACGACCACTCCCCCCATGGCGTTGGTCCCATACAGCGTCGAATCGCCGCCCTTGATGACCAGCACCTCGTCGATGAGCGCGGGCACATAGGCATCGGGAATGGGATGGCCGAAGATGCCCTGGTAGTCCGGCGCATCGTCC
>PMJE01000336.1 GCA_003157315.1 Myxococcales bacterium
GCTGCTGCGGATAGAGCCGAGCGCGTGCGGGAGCGAAGCAGAGCGCCACGCCCTACGGCTCTTCAGCTCCCGGTGTAGGCGGCGGTTCTCATTCTTGTGAATGTGGCGATGAGGGATGCGCGAAAAAATCGCCGATCCGTCGGCGCAGTTCATCTCGCACCTTGCGAAAAGCGCTCAAGCGCTCGGCTTCCGATCCGCTCACCGTCGCAGGATCGGACAGGCCCCAATGCAGCCGGGCGGCCTTGCCGAGGAACACAGGACACTCTTCCTCACCGCATAGGGTGATCACCGTGTCGACCTCGGCCGCTGGGATCTCGGCGACCGCCTTCGCGTGATGCCTTGAAATATCTATGCCGACCTCCTTGAGTACCGCGATCGCCTCGGGGCGAACGTTGGTCGGGCGCGACCCAGCGGACCAGATCTTCGTTCCTGCCGGGGCCAGTGGGCGGGCGATTCCCTCGGCCATCTGGCTGCGCGCCGAGTTGGCGACGCAGAGGAAAAGTACGCCTTTCATGTCGATGCCTCCTGCGTGCGGAAGTACTTACGCCTAAGCCAGAGTGCGACGTTGACCAGTCCGATCATGACGGGAACCTCGACCAGTGGCCCGATTACGGCGGCGAATGCAGCGCCGTGATTGATGGTGAAGGTCGCCACGGCCACCGCGATGGCGAGTTCGAAGTTGTTCGAAGCGGCCGTGAACGACAGCGTGGTTGCCTGGCCGTAGGTCGCGCCAACCTTCTTCGACATGAAGAAGGACAGGAAGAACATCACCACGAAGTAGATGAGCAGCGGGATCGCGATGCGGACTACGTCTAGCGGCAGCTCCACGATCTTTTTGCCCTTGAGTGAGAACATCACCACGATGGTGAAAAGCAGCGCGATGAGCGTGATGGGGCTGATCTTCGGGATGAACTTGCCGTGGTACCAGTCCTTGCTTTTCAGCTTGATGAGCGAGAACCGCGTGACCACCCCGGCGATGAAGGGGATCCCAAGGTAGATGAAGACGCTCTTGGCGATTGCGCCGATGGTGATGTTCACCGCCACGCCTTTCAGGCCGAACCAGGTCGGGACAATGGTGATGAAGACGTAGGCGTAGACCGAGAAGAAGAGCACCTGGAAGATCGAGTTGAAGGCGACAAGACCGGCGCAGTATTCGCTGTCGCCCTTGGCGAGGTCGTTCCAGACGATGACCATNNCATCAGGATGAGACCGATGGCGATCGGGATGTTGGTCGTCCCGACGTTGAATCGATTGACTAGAGGGACGATGCCGGGGATCAAGTACCCGCCGCCCACACCCACCGCCATGGCGATGAAGATCCAGAGGGTGAGGTAGCGGTCGAGGAAGGACAAGCGCTTGGCCACGTCTGTCGCCTGCCGAGTCATCGGGCCGCCTCTCTCCGCCGTGTCGAGGTCTTCTTCGTGGTGGCATTGGCTGCACAGGCGGCACCTCTGGCGCAGGCCACGCTGCGATTCTTGCCGCTCAGCCAGCGGTGCAACGTCTTGAGCAGCGCAGCCGCATCAGGTCTTTCGGCCAGGCTGCGCCGCAGAAGTGCGAGATGCGTTCTGGCCAGCCCGTCATCCGCCGGACGAAGCGTGTAGTACGACCAGAGTCCATCCTTGCGGTCGGTCACCAGAGCAGCGTGTTTGAGCGTGGCCAGGTGCCGCGAAGCCTTGGACTGCGTGATGCCCAGAGCAGCCATGACATCGCACACGCACAGCTCCTCGTGGTGAAAGAGCAGCCAGATGATCTTGAGCCGAGCCTCGTCGGCGAGAACCTTGAAGAACCGGGCCGCGTCTTTCATGTGTGACCTATATACTCGTATAGCCGCATATACGTGTTTTGGCAAGATCATGTGTTGTGCCGGTTGCTGCCATGCGGGGAAGACCATCGGATCAGCTGCCAGCAAACGTAGTTCCAGCGGTTGCAGGTCCGGGTGCAACTGCCGCGTGCGCTGTCACAGCGGCATAGCGCATCCGGTCGAAGACCTTGAAAGGGGTGCCGCTAAGGCCCGCTCAAAGATCCTGCCCACTCGTCGCAACTCCGCACCCTTGCCGGTCGCGGATTAGCTCCAGCCCCAGGAGAAGACAGCCAAGCGAGAGCACGATGATTCCCCCGATCGCAACTATCATCGAAAGGATCGGCCCCAGGGCGTAGACGAGCGCCCCAACGAAAATGAGGATCCCGGCCGCCTTGGAAAACTCCTTGGAGCGGACCAGCGCGAAGCAGAAGAGAAGAATTCCCAGGAAGATGGTGGCGCACGCCCGACAGCGCCTTCTCGGTCAAGCTGATCCGTGCGAGTCTCCTGCGGCCTACAGGCGTTGCCTATCACTCGCCGGGAGCGACGTTGAAGGCGAGTGTCTCCCGACAAAATGTGAAATCGGCATAGGGCAGCTCGCCTTCGGGCGGATGCCACACGGCTTGGCCGCGAGTCGGAAGCCAGCGACCGCCTATCTCTTGCCAACCTTCAATCGGGGTTGTCCAACGGCAGCGTGTCACTTTCGTCGCATCCCGAGAGTCCGAACAAAACCGGTCGGTGGTCTCGAAGTTCATTGGTGCCCCACGCCGGTCGACAAGCACGCGCGCGGCGACAGTGCGGCCGTGGTCGGTGAGCGCGATGTCGAACGAGTCAGCATCGACTTGCGACCAGTGGACCTCAGGCACCAACAGCATTGACGGTGCGATGAAGATTCCGTCGTTGAGGTAGGTGACCAGCTCGCCGATGTCATAGGGCTCGCCGGTGCCGTCGCCCACGGTGAAGAGATCGAGCAAGCGGATCAGCATTCGCCCCCGTCCCTTTTGGTAGGTGTCACGACCAAGAACGGGCACGATGCCGAAGAAGCGGATGCGAATGTGGAAGATACGCGCGAGCGCGAGGCGCGTGTTGTACTGCCAGGCTTCGCAATTCATCCAGGCATCATTGCGCGAACGCCGGAAGCGCCCAGTGAATCCCATCCGAAACGACCAATCGCGAAACCGTCCGACAACGCGCATGAAACGCAGGTAGCGCCGAGCCGTCTCAGGCAGCGGATCGAGGTCGGCTTCGGTCACTGGCGCCACGTTGACCTCGCGTCCCGGGCTCCGAGGCAGATCGAGTCCGCCCAACTCTCGCATGAACTTCCTGCGCATGATTCAGCTCTTCGGAACCTGGGTTGTATGGAACGAAGACCTCATTCAACACCCAACGCCTGCTCGACATCGTTTTCGCTGAGCCACGGTCATTCAGTATACCCGCCCATCTCAGNNGCAATAGGCTGCCCAAGCAGCTTGATTGGCGTCACATCTCTTCTTGGTGAGTACCGGTCCGCCACAGCAATAGGTGCCAGTGCAATGGCTCGAATCTATGGGGGCTTCCCCCCAATTGCACGACGTGCAGTCGGCATCACTTGAGCAAGTGTCGAGGTCGGTGGTGGAACCGTCGGAAATCGAAGTTGATCCGCCTGTGCCGGTTGCGCCTCCTGCGGCTTGGGTGCCGCCGCTACCTGCCCCACCGCCTGCGCTTGTCGCACCGCCGGTCGCATCTGCTGCTGCGTCCGCGCTGTCAGCGATCACGAAGGTCATGCACTGGCCACCCGCGCACTGCACACCGATGGTTCCGCCATTGCCATCCTCGGCCTGCTCCCCTCGGTTGTCGAAGATGGGGCAGCTGACGTTGTCGCATGGAGGCGTGGGAAAAGTGCACGAGGACGACTTGGCCAGTCCCACCACTGAGATAGCGCCACAACAGTTTGAGGTTGGCCGGACTGCCTGCTTGCAATCGCTCGCCAGGGTGCAGGTCTTGGCCGTGGTCGCGATAGCGCCGCTGGAATCGTAGCAGGAGATGCCAGTGCTACTCGACGAAGCACCGCCGACCCCGGCTGTTCCACCGTTTCCACCCTGGTCCGCGCTGCCACCACTGACCGTACTTCCACCTTGTGCCGTGGTTCCACCCGAAGCCATGGTCCCGCCGGAGCTATGGAGACCGGTCTTGGCGTTCGAACTACAGCCGCTGCCCAGCATTGCAAAGCAGAGCCCAAAGGCTGCGATTGTGCATAGCCTGAAACGATTCAGTCGGTTGGTATTCATGATGCTTTCTCTTGGTATATGGCAGTCTGCCGGTGTCGAGGGCGAAAGTGAGTAAGTTCCCGCGGGCTTCTATGTGGGAGGAGGAGGTAGCACCACGCATGACCAGTAGCCATTCTGTCCGTCGAAGGCACAGCTCTTGAGAGGCATGCAATCGCTGTCGTCCATGCAGGTGTCGCTTGAGGTGTGGCAGTGATATGGCGCATTGACCCATGCGGGGCTTGGCGAGCAGAAGTTGCCCGGTCCGCAATCCGAGTCGACTCGACAATCGCTCCCGGCCAAACAGGAGTTCGGCGCCGAGCTGGAAGCCGAGTCACGGCATTCGCAGGGAATATTCGCCGGACAGTCCGCGTCGCTGAAGCACTCGTCGTAGGAACACAGCGCGAGTCCACCCGGATTGCCAGTCAGACAGCGGCCGTTGGTGCCCGCCGCGCAATCCGAATCCTGGACGCAGTGGTAGGCCGGACAGGTAGTGGCGGAGCAAGAGTCGACGAACGGGCCGGAACCGTGTCCGCGTCCAGTCGGACAGGTAGCGCCGACGGAACGATGGAGCAGCGGCGTGCGCGTGCCCGCATCCTTCGCCACGCCGGCGTCAGGGGGCGGGGCGCAGATGGGGCAGCCGCAGGGGTCGGGGTTCGGCTGGATATCGCCAGCACAGGCCGGCATGGAGCACAAGGCCGGGAGGCAGGAGATCGTTCCACCGGTGCCGCCGCTGGTTCCGCCAGATCCGACTCCGCCGACACCAATCGAGCCACCCGATCCGTCCGCCACACCGCCGGTAGCACCGATGGGGCCATCCGTCGTGCTGCCACCGATCGCGCCACCCGTGCCGCCGGCTGTTCCGCTGCTCATGGTGCTGCCTGCCTGGCCGCCCTTCACCGCACCG
>PMJE01000136.1 GCA_003157315.1 Myxococcales bacterium
CCCGCCCCACCCGTGGCCGCACCGCCTACCCCCGCACCGCCCGTGACCGACCCGCCTGCGCCCACGCCGCCGGAATTTGCCCCGCCGGTGCGGGTCGCGCCTCCCGCCCCTGCCCCGCCGGTGGCCACACCGCCGGCGCCCGNNCCGTGGCCGTGCCACCTGTGGCCGACCCGCCGGTGGCGGTTGCGCCGCCTGTCCCGGTCGCGCCCCCCGTGCTGATCACACCACCAGCGCCGATCGTGCCGCCAGCGTCGGTCGCGCCGCCGGTTCTGGTCACGCTGCCTCCGCTGCTGCTACAGCCGAAAAAACAGCAGGCTCCTGCGATCAGGGCCAACGTCAGACATCGATTGGTCCAGCCGGTCACCAAGGGATTACCTTTCTGTGGACGCGCCTTGTCAGTGGCTTCCCAAGATTTCTACTTTACCTGTAAGACCATTTCGATCCAATCGAAGTGGTAGCTTCCCAGACGGCTGGCGAGTGTTGTCAAATAGGGTAGAAGAGGCCCTTCAGGGCAGCAGCGGATTTACGCGTACAGACATGGAACGTTTGCATCATACGGAAATCCAGGGCTCTAGCTTGCGCTCGGAGCACACTTCCTTGTCGCTGGGGGTGCCGGAGCAAGCGAGGGACCTCGATCCGACTGCCGATTTCCTCCAATCCATCCAAATAGAAGAACTGGTTTCTAGCGACGATTCTCGCCACCACGAAAGCGAGTACATTCGCGATGAGCGCTGGGAGGACCTGGCAGCTCTCCTGCTCGAGCGTTCGTCACAAGTCTTAGATCCGGCTGAGAGCAGCCGCTGCCTCATGCGGGCGGCACAGGTCTACGAGACCAATTTGGGGGACACCGACAGCGCATTCGTGGTCATGCTGGTCGCTTTCCAAGAAAGTCCCGCGACTCTCGACCTGGCCACCGATCTGGCGCGCATGGCCACGGTTCACAATCGCTGGCCGGACCTGCTGTCGGAATGCCAGAAGCGATTGCCCGAGGTTTCCTCCGCGGCCAAGCGCGCTGAGATGCTGGTGGCAATGGCGGGCTGGTACCAGAAAGATCTGGGGGATGCGGCAGCGGCAGAGGAGGCATTGGAGGCTGCGATGGCGGCCAATCCCTCCAACCCGCAAGCACTGCGCGCCCTGGTCGAGCTGCACGGCCAGCGGGGCAAGTGGCTGCGCGCCGCTGCCTATCTGACTTGTGCTTCGGGCAACGCCGCGGACCCGGCCAAAGCGATCGAGTTGGCCCTGGAGGCTGCCGAGATCTATCGGGAACGTCTGCACGACGTGGACTCCGCCATCGAGCAATACACTCGGGTTCTCGAACGATCGCCCGGTCATCCTCAGGCTACTGCCGCCTTGGCGGAACTGGCCTGGGTTCGCAAGGACTGGACCGTCGCCTTGCCCTTGCTCGAAAACATGGCTGGCTCGGCCAAGCACGCCTTGGACGAATCCGCTCGGATTTGGCACAAGGTCGCGTGGTCATCCCAGATGTTGGGCGACATGGAGCGAGCGCGGGCGGGCTATCGCCGTTCGTACATGGCCCTGCCCACCTATTTGCCAACTTTGCAGTCGTGGTCGCAACTCGCGCGCATCCAAGGGTGGTGGCAGGACGTGTGCCAGACCGTGCCGCATCTGCTGTCCGAAGCGGGCGATCGTCTGGCGGTTTCTGAACGCGCGGATCACCTGTTTGCTCTCGGCAAGGCTCATCTTGCCCTGCGCAGCGCGGAGGCCGCGGCCGAGGCATTGATGAAGGCGCTGGCATTGGCGCCAGGCCTCACGGCTGCCCGAGAGGCCCTGGCCGAGGCCAACGCCAGGATCGAGGGTCGCGGTCCTGAGAATGCGGCGGCGCTGGTTGAGCAGCATCGCCGAATACTTGAAGGCAAGATCTCACCCGATGAGCGGTTCGAGTATCTCTGCCGCGTCGGTCGTCTGCAGCGCGAAGAACTGAACGATCACCGCGCCGCCCTGGAAACCTTCTTGCAGGCATCCATCTTGCGGCCAGACGACCCGGATGTCCTGCACGAACTGGTGGAGATCCACACCCTCAGCGGCCACTGGTCACGCGTGGTCGAGGTGCTCGATCGGCTGGTGCGTTTGTCCACTGGAGCCGACAAGGCACGCTACCTGGTGGCAACTGCCAACATTCTCAACTACGAGCTGGAGGGGCCGGTCGAGGCGGTCGACCGGTACAACCAGGCGCTCGACGAGAATCCGGATGATCGGCGCAGTTTCGAGCGCATCCAGCGCATCTTGATCGCGCGGCAGGATTGGCGCGCCCTGGCCCGGGCCCATCGCCGCATGATTCGGCGGATAGGGGCGCATCCATCGCCGGACAAGCGCGCTTGGCTTCTCGGCTTGTGGCAAAGCCTAGCCGACCTCTGCTGGCGCAATCTGCGCGATTTTCCCGCCGCGGCTGCCGCGTACGAGGTGTGCGTGTCCTTGGCTCCCGAAGATGCGCAAAACCACGAGGCCCTGGCCAAGACCTACGAGGCCCAAGGCCCGGCCATGTTCAGCCAGGCGGTAAAGACGCGCGAACGTCTGCTGGCCATGTCAAGCAATGCCGACGAGGCGGCCAAGCACATTCGCGCTTTGGCCAACCTGCACCGCGGACAGCGAAGGTACGATCGCGTGTTTTGCGCGTGCGGTGGTCTCAGCGTACTGATGAAGGCCGATGTCCGCGAGCGCGGCTACTACGAGAACAACGCCTTGCCCAGCGTCCCGGTGGCGACCAGCATGTTGACGGAAGCGCAGTGGCAAGGCTGCATTTCGTCAGCGCGCGAGGATCGTCGCATCTCGCAGTTGCTGGCTGCGGTCAGTGCAGGGGTGCTCATGTCGCGGGTGCGGGACGCGGCGGCCTACGGCCTTCAGCCCGGCCATCGCCGCGATCCCACCGACCAGAGATCCCTGCTAGGGCGNNGTGGTTCTGCAGGAGGGAGCCCAGCCCTTGCTTGCGTTCGTGCTGGGGCGTGACCTGACCGTAGACCGGACGGACCGTGAGCTGGCCTTTTTCCTCACCAAGCGGTTGGTGGGACTGCGCGCCGATCGCTGTCTGCTTTGG
The DNA here is from genome assembly GCA_003157315.1 of Myxococcales bacterium. The sequence goes on from PMJE01000136.1 coordinate 3,053, forward strand.
CCGCGCCTGGTGTCCACCAAGGCTGAACTGCGCGCCATCTTGGGCGCAGCCATCCAATTGGGCAGACCAGGCTACCGGCTGCCCGAGGCCGATCCCGCGGCGGTACGTCAGTATGGTTCGTATCTGCGCAAGGTGGTGCCGGCGGCCCAGATGGCGCCCATCGCATCCGCGGTCGAATCATTGCTGGCGGACCCCGGCCGCGTCGACTTGGATGGCTGGATTGCGGCCGCCGACGAAACCGCCACTCGCGCCGGGCTGCTCGCTTGCGGTGACGTGATGGCAGCCGCCCGGGAAATCGTCAAGGAGGCGCGCGCGCGCAGGTCACGTCCCGAAGATGCAATCCTGGCCATGGTCCGCTGGGGCGTCTCCTCGGACTATTTCGACCTTCGCACCCAGCTTGGATTGGCTCTGGTCTCAGACGAAGACAAGACGCCAGCGGTTGCGCGCAACTACCCGACCTACTGAAAATCGACGTGCCTGGGCAAAACGCCGCAACAGCACGGCCATGGGAAAACGCAAATCCGCACCAGGCAGAGGCAAACACACGGCTGCCGAAAGCGCGAATGGCAACTCTTTGCTTCCCGCTTCCCCGGACGAGCCGGCAGCATGGGCTCGGCTCGCACCTTTTCTGGCCTTTCTGCTCCTGGCGGCGCTCTACCTCGCGACCCTCTATCCCTCGGTGGCGGGCGGCGATAGCGGTGAGCTGACCGCGGCGGCGCTCACCGGTGGCGTTCCCCATCCGTCGGGCTATCCGCTTTTCGCGCTCTTGGCGCGGTTGTTCGCCGCGCTGCCGCTGGGACACTCGCCCGCCTGGCGCGTGAATCTGCTCTCCGCTGTGTCTACCGCAGCGGCAGCAGGCCTGGTGTGTGCTGTGGTTCAGTCGTGGACGCGCAACCCCATGGCCGGGCTGCTGGCTGCGGCACTCTTTGGCACGAACCCGCTGGTTTGGTTGCACGCGACCAGCGCGGAGGTGTTTGGACTCAACGCCATGTTCGTGGCGCTGGCATTTCTGCTTTGGTCACGGGTCGAGCGCACCCTTTCCCGCCGCGAGGTATTTGCGCTGCTCCTTGCCAGCGGGCTTGCCATGTGCAACCACCACACCTTTGTCTTCGTCGGAGCGCCCTTGGTTCTGCGCTCACTGTGGGTGGCACGGCGCAACCTCGGTGCAAGCGGGGTGGCCTTGGCTCTCGGCATTGGGCTTTCCGGCTTGCTCCCCTATCTCTACCTCATGCCGGCCTCGGCTTCGGCCGCAGCCGTGTCGTGGGGTGACGAGACCAGCATTGGCGCCCTCTGCGCCCATGTTCTGCGCCTCAACTATGGAACCTTCAGCATGGGTCGGACTGGCTCGCAAGGAGCCTTTGTCGGGGAGGGCACCTTCCTGCCCACGCTCTGGCAAATGTGGGGTCGCGCATTTCCCCGTCTGCTTTGGTTTGGTCCTGTTCTCGCCGTGACAGGCCTCTATCTCGGCATAAGGCGGCGCCCGACCCGCGCGGCGGCCTCGACCATTCTCTTTGTCTTTTGCTTCTACAGTCTGACCTTCTGCGCCTTGTCCAACCTGTCGACATCGAGGCCGCACTTTCGCGGCATTCTTGGCCGGTTCTGTATCGAGTCCGACCTGCTGTTGGCGATTGCCTCGGGCTTGGGTCTTGCCGCCCTCGTGCAAAAGTTGGGTCCGCGCAGTCCATGGCTACGCTTGCTGCCGGCAGGCGTACTGTTGACGTTCGCAGTTGGCGTGGCGGTGCATGCCGGGCAGGCAAACGCACGCAACAACACCGTCTTGCGAGATTTCGTGACCACCGCGTTCGCCTCGCTTCCACGCAATGCGATTGTGATTACCTCAATGGGGGACGATGTGACCGGCTCTGTCTTCTATCTCCACGAGGTGGAGAAGCTTCGCCCCGACGTGGTTCACTTGGACAGCGACTATTTGGCTAAGCCCTGGTACACGGCGCGGCAGCGGCGTTTAGTCCCCGATGTGTATTTGCCCGAAGGTGGCTACGGGAAATCCGGCTGGAACATCAAGCAACTGCTCGACGGCAATCCGCACCGGCCGCTCATCTTCATCGGTCATCTGGACGATTGGGATCAAAGCTGGAAAGACGGATACAAGCTGGCAACCTACGGCTTGGTTCGTTCGCTGGTTCGGACCAGCGAGTTTCCAACCTACCAACAGTGGGCCGAGCGTGATCGCCAGGCCATCGGCGCCTACGATGTCGCGCCGGCTCTCCGCGCACCGGAGGAAACCTGGGAAAAGGCGCTCGGCCTGCGGGTCCTCGATACCCAAGTCACACGCGCGCACCTTGCGCTCGTCTACGGCTACGATCGCGGCGACCCTTCCGATCCGGCGCGAACCGCGCTTCGTCTACTTGAGGACGTGGTTGCCAAGTCCGGCGGTGATGAAGAGATTGGGATCGCTGCGTGGCCGGGAATGCCCAAACTCGACACCAGCGCATCGCTCTGGAGAAACCTCAGTCTAGCCTACCAAGCCCTCTCTCCCGTCGACGATATCAACACCCTGCGCTTCGCCATCGCCTGCCGCAAATTTGTCAACCGGGCGAACCCCAACGATCCGGATCTTCCGGCGGCGCGCAAGTACCTCGATGAAACGCGCGCGGTTCCGCGCAACCCGATTTTCAATGGGCGCCGCGCCCCGATCAAGTCGGAATAGCCAGTAGCTCGCGCACCGCGGATCGGAGCTGGCTTTGGTGGAAAAGCTGACCAGCAATGGGTTGGATTGTGGCCAGTCCCGCGCCTCCACGACACCTATGCACTCACTGCTCTGGCGCTGCCAAACCACCCCAACAGGTGGCACTGCCGTCGGCCCGCAGCCCGCAGGTGTGTATCCCGCCGGCGGAAATCTGGGTAAAAGCGCCTGCCGGTGCAGTGGCCTGCCCATATTCGTTTCTGCCCCAACAGGCGGCACTGCCGTCGGCCCGCAGCCCGCAGGTGTGGCCCCAGCCAGCGGAAACTTGAGTGAAAACGTCTGCCGGCGCAGTGGCTTGCCCGTAGCTGTTGTCACCCCAGCAGGCCGCGCTGCTGTCGACTCGCAGCCCGCAAGTGTGGAAGGCGCCGGCGGAAACCTCGGTGAAGGTACCTGCCGGTGGACTGGCTTGCCCATCGCCGCCATAGCCCCAGCAAGACACGCTGCCGTCGACGCCTAGTGCGCAGGTGTGGGTTCCACCGGCGGAAACCTGGGTGAAGATCCCGCTCGCTGGGGTGGACGCGCTGGCGTAGGCCTCACCCCAGCAGGATGCGCCGCCGTTGGACCGCAGCCCGCAGGTGTGAGTCCCACCTGCGGAAATCTGGGTGAATGCGCCGGCCAGGGGAATGGCCTGCCCGTAGCTGTTGTCGCCCCAGCAGGTGGCGCTGCCATCAGCCCGCAGCCCGCAGGTGTGGCCCCAGCCGGCGGAAATCTCAGTGAAAGTGCCAGCCGGGAAAATGGTCTGTCCATAGGTATTGTCGCCCCAGCAGGAGGCGCTGCCGTCAACCCGTAGTCCGCAGGCATATTCGGCGCCCGCCGAAATCTGCGCAAAACCCCTGGTCCCAATTCCTGCGCTGCCACCCTCGGCCTTCGCAGCAGCCGCGCTGTCGAGCGGAGTGCGGCCGCACGCGATGCTCGCGATGAGAGCCAGAAGCGAGAGCTTCGCGAATCCGTAGGTTTCACCCACCCAGTAATTCTACGCTATTGCGCGCCGGTAGCAGTCTTGGCTTGGGGCAAGAAACAGGCGTTTTCGCGTCAAGCCGCCACAATCAGGGCGAGGTCACGGAAAACAATCGCACGTCACCCGCAAAGGTTCCAATCGCCTGCGCGTAGCTGACCACCGTCCTGCCATCGTCGTCACTGGCACTGTGAGAGAAACACTCCGACCGTGCCGTCACGTGCATTTTCCACCGCGAGATCAGGATGACCATCGCGATTGAAATCGCCCACTGCCAAGGACTGTGGTTGGACGCCCGCCGCCCAGGTTTGCGGTGGCGCAAATGTGCAGGCAGGGTTGACTGCTGAGTCCAGAGCCGAATCCGGTCCGCTGCCGGCGATCTTGCTCCATCCCCCGTCGGCGAACGAGCGCACGTCCAAGGGTGATCGTCCAAACGACGCAGGAAGGAAGGCGATTGTGAAAGCCATACAGGTACGCATGACGGATGTGTCGATGGACCCGTGCAGGATGTCGGCGGCCGACCACAGGCAGCCTTCCGGCTGTTCACGGGTGAGCTTTGCGCTGGGGGACGGCGCGTCGTCGCGGGTGAAGAGTACGTGTTTCGATGCCATGCCGAAGGGCATTGTACGCGGGCGCCTAACCAGTGCAGACGTCTCTCGCAGCGTTTTTCTAGAAGGTTCGGGCATGGACCAGACATACTAGTACTTGCTACTGCAAGGGTTGAGCAGGGCAAGAGCGCAGGCTGAAGGCCCAACTTGGATCTCACAGGAGTCAGCATGAACACACACTTCGAGTTACGGCGGCACCGCAGTTGGTTGCAGAGCAAGCTGGGCCTGCACGGGCTCGGTCTGCTGGTTGCACTCTTGGCTGGCTGTGCTTCGAATTCGTCGGGCACCCCAACCGGCAGCGGGGGCGCAAGCAGCAGCACAGGCGGCAGCACGACTGAAAGCGGCGGACAGACGACACTTGGCGGTTCCACGACCACCGGGGGCGCAACCGCAACGGGTGGTTTGAACGCCTCGGGTGGGGTTGCACCGGGAACTGGCGGTACCGCAACCAGTGGTGGCACACCTACCTCCGGCGGCACGACCGCCCGGGGAGGAACCACGAGCACGGGCGGTGTGACGTCTACCGGTGGGAGTTTCTCGGGCGGCGTCACCTCGGCCGGCGGCACCACCAGCACGGGTGGAACCGCGGCCACCGGGGGCGTCACCAGCACCGGCGGCAATTCGGCAGCCGGGGGCAGCACTCGCACCGGCGGCGTGATCACCGGCGGCGGCATTCCGACCGGGGGCAGCACTCGCACCGGGGGTGTGACCAGCACGGGCGGTGCAGGCACAGGCGGCGCGACCAGCACGGGTGGGGCGGCCACAGGCGGCGCGACCAGCACTGCAGGGACCACATCCGCGTGCGGCGCGAGTGGTGCGACCTACGACACCAGCGCCGTCACCACAACCTGCCCAGCGGCCGTGCCTGCGGGAATCACCTCGACCTTCTGTAACTGCGTCAATGAGGGGCCAATCTACAAGACCGCCAACGGCTTCGGCGTCGCCAACAACGTCTGGGGGAAGGGGCCGGGCCCGGAGTGCGTGTGGGCC
>PMJE01000568.1 GCA_003157315.1 Myxococcales bacterium
CGAGGACTCGGTCTCCCCGGCGCTGGGGTCCCACTTGAGCACGATGTCGTATTGGCCGTCGCCATCGAGATCCCCTGGGCTGCCATCGCTGGCAATATAGGGATAGCCCTGCGGGCTAGGGGCCGGCAGTTGCAGCGGGATACTCAAGTAGTTCTGTGCCCAAGGCGTGGCCGCAGGAGACTGCGGGCCCTCGACCCCGTTGAAAACGACGGTCACGGTGTAGCTCGAGCTGGCGGTACCGGAGGCGTCCAGGTAGTTGGTGCTATCGATGACCGTCGCCACCTTGCTGCCGTCCCGGTATAGGTTGTACGAAGTATCGCTGGCCTTGCCGTCATACTCGTAGCCAAACATGCGCCAACCGACATAGACGCCATTCGCTACCGTTACTGCCACCACGCCGCGATCCAGGTTCTCCATCTGGTAGGACGTGCCGTATCCTCCACCCTTTTTCGTGACGCCGCCGGCACCAGTGATGCCGCCAGAACCGGTGATGCCACCGGAGGTGGTCGAGCCGCCGGAACCAGCGACGCCGGCAGAGCTGGTGACACCGCCGGTTCCGCTGACGCCACCGGAGCCGGTGAAGCCACCTGCACTCGCCAAACCGCTCGTGCTGGTGAAACCGCCAGAGCTGATGACGCCACCTGTGTTCATCAAGCCGCCCTTGCCGGTGACGCCGCCTGAGCTAGTCACGCCACCGGTCGCGGTGGCGCCGCTTGAGTTGGTGACGCCGCCTGTGGTCGTCACGCCACCGGTCGTGGTGACGCCGCCTGAGCTGGTCACGCCGCCTGCAGTCGTCACACCACTGGTCGCGGCGACGCCGCCGGAGCGAGTGGCACCAGCTGTGTTTGTTACGCCGCCCACGCCGGTGACGCCGCCAGAGCGGGTGATGTCGCCGGTTTCAGCCGTTCCACCTGCGCCGCCTGTTCCGGCCCCGCTGGTTCCGCCGGCTCCACCACCGGAGTGCAAGCTGCCATCTGGTACTGTGGAGCTTCCTTTTCCAAGCCCCGAGGAATCACAGGCGGGGAGCAGCATTCCCACTCCAATTGCGCACAAGAATGACGCAAGAACGATGAATGCACGGTGCGATGGTTGCTCTCGTTGCATGTGTCCCTCCCTGTGAAGCGAACCCTCGATCAGAATCTCATAACGCAGTGGTGTTGTCCTCTCCTCACGGCTCATCTGTTTCCTCTGCCCAGGGCACGAGAGTTGGAAAAGCCCACAAATAGTAGGACTGACGCAGAGATTCGACCTGCTCGATGGGGGTGCACGCGTTGCATCCGTTTCTCCCCGTTCGAGCAGCCTGCGACGACTCTTCTAGTTTCTGCGCTCGCTGCTCCCCTTGGACTTCTTGGTCGCCGGGGCATGCTTCTTCGGGATCGGTTTCAGCGCGATCTTCAATTCCCCGTCTGAAGCCGCCGACACCTCGCGCGTGACAGAGATGTAACCTGCCAGATCGAAGCGGACGACCTCAGGCTCGATGGACTGGTGAAACTCGACGATTTCGGGCGTGTATCCCATCACGTGGCCATCGGATACTCGCACAATGTGTGCGCCCGGCGGCGTGGTCTCCATCCACACCAGCACCAGGAATGTTGGATCGGGGAACGGGCGTGCGTCGGCGGGCCGCTGTGCATCGGGGGGCGGCTGGGATTTCGTCGGGGGCGGGGGAGGTGGTGGGGTGGGGCTCGTGCGACGGCACGCAACCGCGAACCCTGCGATCGCTAGCAAAGCCAAGGCACCGCCGATCGCGGTCCAAGACTTGCGTCGAGTTTTCACGGTGGTTGCAGGCATCGATGCGAAGTGTGTGGAAGCATATAACAGAACCCCGACTTCCCATCACCGAGAAATCGGGGTTCTCTGCATCGCCCGAGAAGGGTGGACGGCGCACGCACCGTTCACCCTTCGGAGCACTCGACTACTTGACGAAAATGTCGGGCTTGGGCGGATCCGCCATGCCGGTACCCATGTGGAATCCCACGTGCGGCGGCTGGTTGTAGGTTGACTGCTCGAAATTCGCCTGTGCCCGGTAGGTCGGATCGTGCATCAGGGTGTAGATGCGGCGCTTGCTGACGTTGGTCGTTGTGTACACACGCAGGGCCGTGTTGGCCGTCTCGCGAAGCACCGCTTCCTCGCGCCAGTCACCCAGCAGATCTGCGGTCAGCGTCGGGGTCGACTTGGTGCCGTTGCATGACGAGGTCCCGGATGTGTCGGTCCCGGGGAGCGTCGTGCCGTTCATCGTGGAACGCGGCACATCGGCGTTCCAGTAGATGAGGAAGTTGCTTCCAGCATTGCCGCTAGAGGAGGCACCGGTGCCACAATTGACGTTGCCCACTCCACTCGAACAGGTTGCGGCAGTGAGGTCGCTCGTCGAGACATACTCGGCCACGCCGCGGCCGGTATCGGTTCCGGCTTTCAAGATGCTGAAGTATGAGGTGCATGTGGCGGCGTCATGGCAGTCCATACCCCCCAAACTCTCATGAACCGAGAATACCGAGATCCCCTTGCCAACGACTAGCTCGCTTATGTGCATGGCATCGCCATGGCCCATTCCCGCGTCACACTTGAAGGTTCCGTCGCTGTTGATCGTCCTTGTGCCGGGGATGATCTCCTGCGCGCCGTCCCCGTCCACATCGGCGGCCATGCATGAGTGGTCGCCACCGCCATTGGGGATCTGTGTAATGCTGTCGTAGACCCAGTTTTTCGCCAACACCCCATTCCGGAAGGTCATCGCAGACATGGTCAGGTAGGTGTAGTAGCCACGGCCCGAGATGGCGCTCGGAAGACCGTTGGCAACGGCGGCACCGCCGCCAGCGGGGGCATCCTTCACGAAGGCAAACCCACCAGTATAGCGGTGCGACCGGTTGCCGTTCGAATCGCCCCAGTTGGCATAATGCGCGTAGAGCACCGGATACTCAATGGTGTCCAGCTCCGCCCCGGTTGCGCCGTCGAAAATGGTGAACCATTCTGGTCCTCCCAGGGCCATACCGCGAGCACCTCGGTAGTCCTTGCTGTTGTCGGCGCCTGCCGCCGGGCCCTTCTTTAGATAAGCGCCTGTCCCATCCTTGGTGCCTGGCGCGGTTTTGATCCCCAGCTCGGCCTTTCCGTCACCATCGAAGTCGTACACCGACATTTGCGTGTCGTGCGCCCCGGCGCGGATGTTCATGCCCACATTGATGGTCCACAGCTGCTTACCAGTTATCGTGATCCCACTGATCATGCAAGGGTCGGTCGTGCCGGATGATGCAGAGTCTTTCGAATTCGACGGATCCCACTTGAGGATGATGTCGAGTTTGCCGTCGCCATCGAGATCGCCGGTGCTCGCATCATTCGCACTGTACGAGCCGGACGGGGGT
>PMJE01000388.1 GCA_003157315.1 Myxococcales bacterium
GGTCGTGCGCGAGAACACCGGCGGTATTTACACCGGCGTCGGGGGCGTCACGCAAAAGGGAACGCCGTTGGAAGTGGCGACGCAAGTGATGCAGTACTCGCGTCCAGTGGTTGGATCGTGTGGGAAGCCGCCGAGCTCTGCTCGGCGCGTACCAGCGCGGGAGGGCATGGAAACCCTCCCAGGGATCTCCCAGACAGGGTCCCGGCCGCGCTTACCATGCCGACCGTCACCGCGACTTGCTCGCCTGCCCTGGGCGCGCAGGTCGTCGGCGCATGCCGAGCGCGGGGCTCGCCTTCAGCGTACGCATCTGACGTTGGCGGTGGGGAAGTAATCCCACACGCCAGCAGCAGCTCCAACGTTGGTTCCGGTGAAGCCGTCGCAATAGCTCAGGCCCCAAGCATTGGCGCCGGATGGTTCGGCTGCCCAGAACCAGTACTTCGGATCTTTGCAGCCATTGGGATTGCCGGGAAACGCCTTGGGATCAATCGCGCTGCCGACTAGGGCCTCATCGACGGTGGAGGCTAGTTCATTGAGCGCGGGCACGCGCCAACCCGTGTGCCCATTGAGGGTCAAGCTCGCGCAGTAGGCAGGAGCATCTGCAAATGCGACAGTTGTCGGTGAGAAACCTTGTTGCCAGATGAGACCGGTGTAGTTGTCTTGCACTTCGCCGGTGGGAGCAGCCCCGATGATAGTGTAGTGATTAGCCGGCTGTACGGCGAGAACGTTGGGGGCTTCCCCGGTGCCATTGCCCCGGACACAGCGCGAGACTTGAGTTGCAGTAGTCAGCGGCATCGCGTTGCTGGTAAGGCCGTTGCCGCCGTACGTCCAGGCGAGGTTCGCATTGTTTATTCCCATGATGGTTTCATACCAATAGGAACCGGTGGCAAAGCTGCCGCCGTTAATGGTGAATATGGAAGCAAAGCCCTTGTTTCCGCGGGTAACATCGACAATCGAAGCCATCTCCACGCGCGTCGGCAAGCGCCAATCACTGAAGCCCGCCCAGTTACTAGTGCCTAGAGCCGCGCAGCGATCAAAATTCGCTTGCCAGTCGCCTTGCGTCGCAACATTGGACTTCTCCCATACGAGGCAGGTAATGTTGTCGCGTACGGCGCCATTGCCTAGGTCGGTGTAGCTCTGGGGATTGGGCAAACCCTCGCTCACCGGAGTTGGCATCGGCCAGCAGGCGAACTTGTGCGAGCCGCAGGTGGACTCGATGCACGTTCCGTTCGAGCCACCAGTACTTGATGCAATGCCTCCCGTGGCGATCGAGCCCCCAGTGGCCGCTACACCGCCTGTGGACTTGGTTCCTCCGGTCGAACTGGCGCCGCCCTTCGCGGCGCTACCGCCAGTCAAGGGCAGTCCACCGGTAGTCTGGGCGCCTCCAGTCCCCAGTCTGCCTCCGGTAGCAGCTCCGCCTGCGGCTGCTCCACCCGTCGTTGCGGCGATGCTGCCACCTGTCGCTATCGCGATGCTGCCACCGGTCTGCGCGGATGAGCCACCCTGATCCGACGTCGAACTAGACCCGCCGTTGGACGACGTATCCCCTCCATTGGGGCTTCCACCGTTGCTTTGCGAACCACCCGCTCCGCCGGTTGATGGGCTACTCGAGCCGGAGCATCCGCAGAACACGGGTAAGGCCATTACGCAAAGCCATTTGCAACTGATGCTATATCGCATGATCATCCCTTTGAGTTTGCGACCAAATGGATACGCCCGATAGTCATAATCACTCGCGAGTGGGGTGCCAGTGACATATTCAGAAGTGCGCACCGCCAGCTGGCTGGGCTCAGAAGCACAAGCCCGTCCGCATCGTGCTCGCCCCCGACGACCGTCCGGTGGCCAAGGGCAACCTGTGTAGCCAGTCTCACGGGTTCAATCTTCACGCTGCTACGCGGGTTGCCGCGAACGACAAGCATGGCCGACTAGCCTTGTGCAAGTACATCCTGCGTCCTCCCCTGGCCAACGACCGGCTGAAGATTCTCGCCGACGGGAATGTGAAGCTGGAGTTCAAGAAACCGTGGTCCGATGGTGACGGGCGCGGCGAAGCCGCGTGGGGCAGGGGTTGGGCGGGCAGGCCCTAACCCCGCAGGGGAACCACGTCCGTCGAGCTTGAGCCGCTCGCCCTCATCGCACGACTCGCGGCCTTGGTACCTCCTCCCAAACGGCATCTCGTCAGGTATTTTGGCGTACTTTCATCGCACGCTGCCTCACGCAGCGAAGTCGTTCCTGCCCCCGCAGAACCCCCGCCCCCGCCCACGGCCAGGGACAAGCCGGCCGGCAAGTCGAGGTACATCCCGTGGGCAGAGTTGCTCCGCAGAACCTTCGGGTTTGAGATTGTCTGCTCGAAGTGCCACTCCCAACTCCGCCTGATCGCACTCATCAAGACCGAGGACATCGCCGAGAGAATTCTCACGGCGATGCACCTGCCGGCGGACATCCCCAAGTTGCATCCTGCCCGCCCACCGCCCCAGAAGGCGGGTGGCAGCGACGACTGGGTGAATTGATCAAGGCGACCTTGGCGGGCCCGCAATGGGGTAGACTGCGCCTTGTGGTCCGGACAGGCTCTTCAGCGCGCGTATCAGGCGGTCAAACCCGCCCTATCGGGCCGTCCGGGCGCGCCCCGAGGTGTGGCCGCGCGGGGAGGACGGGGTTCTCAGACAGGAATTACCCCCTTCGAATGGGCTATGCACGGCCGTTGCGCTCGAAGCCCAGGCTCTGAACCTTGCCGTCGAAGTAGGTGTTGTGCTTGGTCATGGCCAAGAGACTACCTCACCGCTTGCGCCCCAGCTCGATCAGAGTCTCCATGCGCGCGCACGGCTTGGCCGCCGGGCCGAATCTGGCTGGGGGGTACGAGATCGTCCGCTTCTCTCAGCTAGGGGATGGTGTACGTGACGCCCGCGGAGGCCTGGGGAAACCAACCACGCTCCGCGAACCCGGCGAATTGGCTGTCGGCGGCTCCCACGAACGATAGTCCCGCTTCCAGGTAGAAACCCATGCGTTGGCCCCGGTAGCGCACTCCCAGGCGGGGCCCGGCGGCGGGAACGACGCCGTTCTTGTCCGAGTCTATGAGCTGAAATCGGGCGTTGAGATATGGGCTGAAAGACGAATGAGGCGCTAGGGTGAAGCGTGGCGCAACGTCCCAGATCCAGACTAGGCCGCAGAACCCTTCGGGCCCGCCGCCGTGCTCACAGCTCGTTGCTGCATCGAGGTGCACGGCGCCTTCGATTCCGAACATGCCCCGCTCGAGAATTACTCCCAGGCCCACCGCCGCCGGAAACGGCGCCACGCTGTGGGCCTGGACTGCCGTCGTTCCGAGCGCCAGGGTGATCCGCCGGCCTTCGTCCGCAGGCGTTGCCTCCGCGCGGGCAGGCGCCTGATCCGCGTAGATCAACGCGGCCATCGCTATTCCCAGAGTCCATCGCCGAATCGACATGCTGGGTGCAAAGGCAATCTCCGTGCCGCGTCTCGATGCCAGCCTGTTGCCAGAGTTCGCGCGCGATGCGGCTTCTCTGAACGCGCCAGCGCCGAGTCATCGGTGTCCGAGTGTCAGGACTTCATCATCTCTTGACAGCCGGCTGGCGGGATAGCGCCCGATAGCGCCCCACCGATAGCGCCCCACCGATAGCGCCCCACCAAGGTTGCCTTTGCGGGCGCAACGCTGGTGACCTGGATCTGCCGAGGGCCAGCGTGCCAGTCATCCCAGTGCGGCCGCTTCTCTGCGGCGAACCAACGTGAGCGCAGCTACGTTTGCGCGCCGAAGGCAGACCCCGGCCCTGGCGAGGCACCGCGGAAGAAGCGAAGAAGCGCCGTTGGTCAGCTCGGCGGGGCG
>PMJE01000563.1 GCA_003157315.1 Myxococcales bacterium
CCTGGTTCGCTCAAGGCAGTTGCGCTCAGGATCGGAGTAGGTGGCCGAGCGACCGGCCACATACACGGACCAGCTTGTGCCAAGGTCGCGCACCGTGACGGTGGCAAAGGACGTGCGGTCCGACTTGCCGCTCAGCAACTGAGCCAACGCCGCATCGACCTCCGCTCCGCGCGGACAGTCTCCCACGGAATCGGAGGTGGCCGCCTGACTGAGCCGCGGATCGAGCGTGCAAGCAAAGATGAGCCAGCCGAGATACCGGCTTCGGGGAATCATGGAATAGACGTACCGAAACAAGGCGCCCAGAATAGCACCGTCACTGGCCGCTCCGGTTGACGGGCAGACCGACGGGTGTGTGAAGCGTCGAGTCTGAATCTCTGTAGGTGCCGCAGCTTGAAGCCCGCGACCTGTACAGGTGATCAGGTGCCAGCCCCTTGTCCGCCGCACGTCAGCGTATGTTCTTGACCAAGACATGTGAAAAATTTGGCGCATCCCTCTGGGCATGCGATCCAAGTAGACCAGGGAGAGACCACATGCTCGAATTCGACGACCAGGCTCAGGGTCCGAAGATCAAGGTGATAGGTGTGGGCGGGGGCGGGGGCAACGCGCTCAACACCATGATTGAGGCCGGAATCCAGGGCGTGGACTTCGTGGCCGCCAACACCGACTGCCAGGTGCTGGANNGCCGCCAACACCGACTGCCAGGTGTTGGAGACCAACCAGGCGCCCACCAAGATTCAGATCGGGAAAAACCTGACCAAGGGCCTCGGTGCAGGGGCCAACCCCGACATCGGTTGCGCCGCGGCCTTGGAGGATGCCTCGCGCATCGCCGACGTGGTCGGCGGCGCGGACATGGTCTTTGTCACCGCGGGCATGGGTGGCGGCACCGGCACCGGCGCGGCGCCGGTGATCGCGCGGGTGGCGCGCGAGGCGGGCGCGCTCACCGTCGCGGTCGTGACCAAGCCCTTCATGTTCGAAGGCCTGCAACGCAAGAAGAAGGCGAACGCGGGCGTGGCCGAGCTGGCCAAGTCGGTGGACGCACTGATCGTCATCCCCAACGACCGGCTCGTCGCTTTGGCCGGCAAGCACATGACCTTGCGCGAGTCGTTCAATATGGTGGACAGCGTTTGTGCCACCGCCGTGCGGGGCATCAGCGATCTGGTCATGATGCCCGGTCTGATCAACGTCGACTTTGCCGATGTGCGCACCATCATGACGGGCATGGGTCGGGCGCTCATGGGCTCGGGTCACGGCAAGGGCGAGAAGCGCGCTCTCGATGCTGCCCAGATGGCCATCAATTCGCCGCTACTCGAAGACGTTTCCATCAACGGCGCCACGGGAATCCTGGTCAACATCACCGGCGGTCCTGACCTGATGCTGGCCGAGGTCACCGAGGCCTGCACCTTGATTCAAGAAGCTGCCGATCCCGACGCCAATATCATCTTCGGCTCGGTCATTGATCCCAACATGACCGACGAGGTGCGCCTGACGGTGATCGCGACAGGCTTCCAGAGCCGCACCGCTGTCGAGGCTTCAACCGCTGCCGGCAGCATGAATACTCGATCGAGCAAGAAGCCTGCCGACTACCAAATGTCGCTGCCTATTGCGCACCCGGCCCCAGCGCCGAATCCCGTGCCGCCGCGTGTGCCACTGACCCTGACAGCGGCGCCCCCGCCGGTGCCCACCTTGGCAAGGGCGCAAGCAACGGTCGTCAGCCTGGCACCGCCCGTGGTGATTTCCGCGCCTGTGCGCAACGTGGTGCCGGAGATCGTCGAGTTCGCCGACACCGCAGTTGACGAGTTCTCCGCGCCGACTTCGTATCCGGCCGGTGCCATGATCTACACGCCCCCTCCCGCGCTCGCCAGCGCGCCGGCACCGGCAGTCCCCGAGCGGCTCACCCCGGCTCCTGAGTCGCGGCCAGTGATCCGTCCCGCGGTGACTTCGCCCATAGGCACAGCCCCGGGCAGCGGTCCACGCCGCACCACAGGCGCGGTGCCGGTGGCTTTGGCCGCCGACCACCTGTGCATCGAGGAAAGCGAATTCGACAAGCCCACCTACTTACGCCGGGCCATGGCCGGCGAGGCACCGCTGGCCATGCGCATTCCGGGCGAGGGCAGCAAGCTGTAGGTGGGGGCCATGGTGGCGGGCGGGGCCGGGCGCAAGAACCGATCCGACGAGATCAAGGTTCTGGCGCGCAATCGCAAAGCGCGCCACGACTACGAGATCGACGAGACCCTGGAGGCAGGACTGGCGCTGGTCGGCTCAGAGGTCAAGTCCATCCGCGACGGGAAGGTGACCTTGATAGACGCCTACGCCAGCGTGGAAAGCGGCGAGGCGTGGCTGCACCAGCTGGACATCGGTGTGTATTCGTTCGCCCACGCGCGCAACCACGACCCGCGCCGGCGGCGCAAGCTGTTGCTACATCGGCGCGAGATCGACCGCCTGGTGGCAAAGGTGCGCGAGAAGGGCTACACCCTGATCCCGCTTTCGCTCTATGAGAAACGCGGTCGGGTGAAGGTGGAGCTGGCGCTGGTACACGGCAAGCAGCAATACGACCGGCGCGAGGACGTCAAGCAGCGCGAAGCCCAGCGCGAAATGGATCGCGCCATGTCGCGGAGGCGGCGTTAGTACGGAATAGCTCCATCTGCCCATCTTCTCGCGATCAGAGTTGTGGGCTGCAATAATTCCACATTGACCACAAAAAGGGCAAAAGTTGGCCGTGGATGGGGTATGAAGAAGAGCGGGTTTGTTCCTCCCATTGCCTGGGCAAGCCCACGGAATGCGGCGGCGCGCAGGCCCAGGATTTCCTGGTTCCGAACTGCGCGAAACAACGAAAGGACGTCCATGAATCTCAGACCCGAGGTATCCCTCGCGCGCATCAGTGCCCTGTTGCTCCTGTCGGCGGCGGGCGCGTTCCCCTACGGTTGCAAGTCTCTCGGCAAGGATACGACTGCGAAGAGCACGGCCGCCGCATCCAAGGCGGCGGGCCCTTGCGATGAATTCGTGAGCGCCCTGTGCGCCAAAGCCGGCAAGGAGTCGCCCGCATGCACGAGTGTCACGTCCGCGGCGGAGTTCCTATCGCCCGCTGCCTGCAAGGCTGCCGGCAAAGACATCAGCTACGCTATCCAGAAGCTTGGGGACCAGCGCAAGGTTTGCGATCAATTGGCCTCCCGGCTTTGCAAGGATATCGGTGACACCACCGAGACCTGCAAGATGGTCCAGACGCAGACCAAGACGTTCCCGCCTGATCGTTGCTCTAGCATGATTGCTCACTACACCGAGGTGTTGGCCGACCTTAGGCGGATGGAAGCGGCCAACCAGCCGCTGGCCGCCGCCGTGCAGGCGACGCTGGTCAAGGGCGACGCGCCTAGCTTCGGTCCGGCCGACGCCAAGGTGACCATGGTGGAGTTCTCGGATTTTCAGTGCCCGTATTGCTCGAAGGCGGCGCAGGTAACGCAAAAGATCAAAGAAAAGTACAGCAAACAGGTCCACTTCGTGTTTCGTCAATTCCCTCTTTCCTTCCACGACAAGGCCCATGGGGCCGCCGAGGCAGGGATGGCTGCCAATGCCCAGGGCAAGTTCTGGCAGATGCATGACCTGATGTTCGCGAACCAGGGCGCACTCGATCGGGAATCACTTGACAAGTACGCCAAGCAAGCTGGCCTGAACCTCGCGACCTTCAAGAAGGCGATGGATTCCAAGCAGTACCTGGCCGCCGTGGACGCTGACGTCAAGCTCGGGGGCGAAGCCGCGGTGAACGGAACGCCATCGCTGTTTTTGAACGGCGCCCGGGTTCAAGATCCGACCAACTATGATGCCGTGTCAGGGATGATTGAGGCAGCGCTGAAGAAGTAGNNCGCCTCGGGCCGCTCGCAACTGCGCAAGTTCACTCGGTCCGTCAAACCGTTCGGTGCTCTAGCGCCCCACTCGCGCCAATAGTCGCGCAACTCCCTCGGCGAAGACTTGCTCCTGCACGATCAGGCTGAGCACCAGGGTGGCGCCCATGGCCAGGTCGAAAAAATAGCCCGGCTGAAGCAAGACGCCGTCCTGTTCCAGCAGGGTGCTGGCCCAGGCCTCGTCGCTCATGATTTCCGGCACGCGCAGGATCGCACACCAGCCAGCCTCTGCCGGCAAAAGAGTGCAGGGCGAATCTGTGCCCAATGCCCCGAGCAAGGCGCGCCGATTGTGCTGCAAACGCTCGATGATTTGGCGGCGAATAGCGGCACCAGCCTGCAACAACCCGGGCAGGGCCAGTTGCACCGGCGTTCCCACTGACAAATACGTGTCGGCAATCAACTCCAGGCGCGCCAGCGCATCGCTGACCACTACAGTTGGACCGGTGGCCACCATCCAGCCCAGTTTCAGGTGGGGCAAACCGCACGACTTGGACAGCCCGCCCAGCGAGAACACCAGCGCCGGCGAGGGCCGGCCCGCCACCGCGGTGATTGCGCCATTCGCCGGGGAAAAGGGAAAGTCGGCAAATACCTCGTCTACAATCATTGCCAGTCCGTGCTCGGCGGCCAATTGGGCAAGACGATCGAAATCATCGTCGGATACAAACGAACCAGTGGGGTTGTTGGGACTGACCAGAATGATGGCGGCGGCGTCGGCGAGATCCAGGCTGGCAAAGTCGATGTGCCAATGTCCGTCGAAGCGCAGCCGATAGGGCTGCGGGCGCAAACCCTCCAGGCGGGCCAGGTACTCGAAAAGTGGATAGCTAGGCTCAGGGCAAAGCACGCTTTGGCCCGGATCGCCCAGCAACTTAAACAGCAGCGCGTACGATTCGCTTGAGCTGGCAGTGAGGACCACCTGGTTGACGTCCACTTCGACGCCACGCCGGGCGTAGTCCGCCACCACGGCAGCGCGCGCGCTTGACAAGCCAAAGGGCGCGGGCTGATAGGGACT
>PMJE01000396.1 GCA_003157315.1 Myxococcales bacterium
TTTTGCGAGGTGTCTCTTGAACCCTGCCGCCGACGCTCGTTCCAGGTCCTCTGGCATGGCGTAGCCACTCAGCGCCACAGCCCGGTCAAAGAGCGTGCGATGATCCTCCACGGTGTGGCGCACGAGTTCATTGAGTTCCAGGGTTTGGCGCTGAAGCTGGATCTTGTTTCGCGTGATGCGGGTCACGTCCAGCAGGTCGTCGACCAAGTGGGCCAGCTGTCCGGCCTGGCGGTCAATCACCGCCAAGGCGCGTCTCGCCTGCTCGCCCCCCGGCTCGCAATGTTCGAGGATGTAGGTGCTGTTCCTGATGGGGGCCAGCGGGTTGCGCAGTTCGTGCGAGAGCACCGCCAAGAATTCGTTCTTGCGCTGGTCGGTTTCGCGCAAGGCCTCCTCGATTTTCTTGTTCTCGGTTATCTCCGTCCCCAGGATGGTGATTCCCTCTGCCGAGGGAGAAACAGTCATTCGATACCAGACGTCGGTGTACCGCCTATCGCGAAACGCCGTGTCTCCCGCTTGTCCATCGCCGCACGCAGGTTCTCTTCGTAGACGGTGCCCAGGTGCTTGGGAAACATCTCCCAGATGTTGTGGCCAAGGAAGTTTTCCGGCCGCTTTCCAATTCTTGACGTGAAGTGCTCGCTGGTGAAGGTGAACCTCCAGTCGCGATCAAGGGCATAGAAATCGTCCTCGATGCTGTCCAACACCTCGGCCAGTCTTTGCTTGCTGCGTTCGAGCGCCTCCTCGGCCCGCTTGCGCACGGTGATGTCGGAGAAGGTCACAGCGAAGCCGTCGCCGAGTTGGACCGCACAGGTGTCGAACCAGGTCTTCACCCCCTCATGTTCGTAGTAGTGCTCGTGGTGCAGCGGCCTGCCGGTCTCGACGACCACGACGTACTTGTCGAACAGGCCGTCTGCCTTGTTGCCGGGCATCTCCGCCAGCAGCTTGCGTCCGACCAGGTCAGTGGCCCGCCGTCCGACCATCCGCTCGGCGGTGGCGTTGCACAGTTGCGACTCGAAATCCGTGATGCGGCCCTGGGCATCGCGGATCGACTTGAACGCCATGATACCAGACAAAGAGCTTTCGAGAACACCGTTCAGAAGCGTGCTGCCAGCCCGGAGCGCCTCCTCCGCCTGTCTGCGTTCGGTGATGTCGGCAAAGACCGTGTACACTTCGTATGGATTTTCGTCGCCGGGCCGAAGCAGCGGCACTGCATCGATGCTGATCCAGCGGTAGGCGCTCTCGCGTGGATTGAACACGCCCATGACGACGTTGCGAATCGGCTTTCCGGTCCGTAGCGCCACCATGGAAGGATGTTCAAGCCCCGGAAAGGGTGATCCGTCCTCACGAATGCTGTGGTGTTCCTCTTGCACAGAGCTGCTGCCCAAGAACTCCTCGCGGGTCTTGCCCAGGATTCGTTCGGCGGCGAAGTTCATTGAGATGATCGAGCCCTGCCCATCCTGGTGAACCACACCTTGGAGCATTGTGTCCGCCAAGAGTCGATGGCGCTCTTCGCCCTTCCGTAGTTCCTCCTCGGCTTGCTTGCGCTCGGTGATGTCGCGCAAGATCACGAAGGACGTGGCCCGGTCGGGCAAGATGNNGGTCGGACCAGTCGGTGATTCCTTGACGACCCGCGCGGATCAGTTCCTCCTCGGTCATGCCGAAGGTCTGGCAGGCGACCTGATTCGCGGCGAACACCCTTCCGTCGGGCGCGGTTGCAAAGATAGCGTCGATGCTGTTGTCAAACAGCGCGCGATGCCGGGCTTCGCTTTGCCGAAGCGCGCACTCGGCTTGCTTCTGCTCGGTGATGTCGCGAATGTTGCCGCTGCGATAAAGCGGCCGGCCCGAACCGTCCTTGACCACGGACATATGGTTGGAGAGCCAGCGGTAGTCGCCGTTCTTGGCTCGCTGACGGTATTCCACGTCAGCCGTGCCGGTGGTCTCCAAACGCGCCACTGCAGCCCGCATGGCAGGCGCATCGTCAGGGTGAATCATGGCCTGCGACGTCTCGACGTCCATTGCGGCTAGTTCATTAGGCGAGAAACCAACGACGGTTTCCACGGAAGGGCTGATGTAATCGTAGTGGCCGGTTTGCACATTGACTCGATAGATGACATCCCTGGAATTTTCCAGCACCGAGCGGAAACGCGCTTCGCTCGCCCGTAGCGCCTCGTCGGCGCGTCGGTGCTCCGAGACATCAAGATCGTTCTGCTTCTGTTCACGCAGGTCGCTGGCCACAGGTTCGCTACTCTTGCAACTGGGGGTTTCCGGTTCTGCGCATCGCTTGCGCAAGCACCTGTTCGATCGCCTCGATGCTCGGGGGTTTGGCAAGGTGGTAGTCGAAGCCCGCCTCCTGCGACCTGGCCAGATCCTCTGGCGCGGCGTACCCAGTCAACGCAACCAGGGTAGTGGCGGACAGGCTGGCGTCTGCGCGGATCGCGCGCGCGACCTCGTGTCCATCCATCCCCGGCAGGCCGATGTCGCAAAGAACTACGTCAGGCCGGTGCGCGCGAACCTTCTTCAGACCTTCATCGCCGGAGTAGGCAACCATGGCCGAATGATTGAAGAGGTCCAGTACCTCGCGCAGACTATCGGCGGCGTCGCGATTGTCTTCGATGATGAGAACGCGCCGTGGTTGAGACGGAGCCTGCGCGGTGAGGGGACGCGGCTCGGTGATATCTGACGGCGATATCGTGGGCAAAACGACCTCGAACTCTGCGCCCTTGCCTGGCCCTTCGCTTCGCGCAGCCACCCCACCATCGTGCATTTCCACCAGGCCCTTGACCAGGGCCAGTCCCAGACCAAGGCCGCCCTTGGAGCGGTCGAGGGTCCGATCCGCCTGGGTGAAGGGCTCAAACAGGTGCGGCAAGATGTCTGCACCGATGCCAGCCCCGGTGTCGCAGATCCGAACTGCTGCCTGGCCATCTTCACGGCTCTCGACCGAGACGGTGGTGGTGCCTCCCTTGGGCGTGAACTTCACTGCGTTCTGCAACAAGTTGCCGACCACCTGGGTCAGGCGGGTCCGGTCTGCGTGGACAAGCAACCTGGCGCCGCTGGGCCGCAAGACAAGCTTCACTCCGGTTCTTGCGAACAGGTCGCGGTGGTCCTCGACCGTCCGGCCGACCAGCTCGTCGAGGTTCACCGGCTCCTTCTCAAGCCGGATCTTCCCGCGCGTGACCCGCGTGACGTCGAGGAGATCGTCGACCAGGCTGGTCAGGTGCGCAACCTGGCGCTCGATCACCGCTTCAGCACGCTGGACTTGCTCGCCATCGCCGCGCACATGTTGAAGGATGACGAGGCTGTTCTTGATGGGCGCCAGCGGGTTGCGCAGCTCATGAGAGAGCATGGCGAGGAACACATTCTTGCGCGCGTCTGCGTCGCGAAGTTCGCGCTCGCTCTCGCGCAGGGCATGTTCGGCTTCGGCACGCAGGCGCTCGGCTTCGATCGCATCCAGCGCATACGAGACGTCGGCCGCCAGGGCCAGCAGCAGCATGACCTGTTCCGAGTCGAAGGCGGCCCGTTGTGGCGAATACAGAGTGAGAGCACCCACGACTTTTCCCTGCTTGTGCAAGGGGAAAGCGGCGGACGCCCTGATCCCGTGTCGCAGCGCCGACTCGCGCCAGGGCGATAGCAAAGGGTTGCCCTCGAAGTCGTCGTTCACCATGGCCCGATCCTCGCGGATGCAGGTACCAGTCGGGCCTCGGCCGAGCTCGCCCTCGACCTCTACCCTGATGCCGCCAAGGTACGCGGCAGAGGGGCCGCTGGCGGCCACCGGCTTCACCAACCGGCCCTCGACCAGCCCGATCCAAGCCAATGGCAAGTTCATCTGCTCGGCGACGATGCGACACACTTCTTGAAAGATGTGAGCTTCGTCGCGGGTGCGGACGATCATCTCGTTGGCCTGGCTGAGAACCGCGTAGAGCTGGGTAAGCCGCTGCACGCGGCGGGCCTGAAGCTCGCGCTCGGTGACGTCCCGGAACAACACGGTCAGGTTGTCCGCACCCGGATAGCCAAACACCTCGACTGTGCGCTCGGTGACCACCGAAGGCGCGTGGACACGGATCGGGGCACCACTTTCCATGGCCCGGCGCAACTCGGTCTCGAACACGCTGCCGNNCGCAGGGCCGTGTCGTTCATGTGGGTCACGCGCCACTGCCGATCGAGGGCATAGAAACCGTCGGCAATGCTCTCGACAATCGCCGCCAGCCGCGTCTGGGAGTCGTACAGCGCCTGTTCGGCCTGCTTGCGCTCGCTGATGTCGTGGCCCGACTGGAGAACCCACTCGACTCCATCCTTGTCGCGCACGAGCTGCATGCGGACGGCAACCGTGAGCGTCCGGCCTTGCTTGGAGCGACTGACCAGCTCCCCTTCCCATTGGCCAACCCGGGCCAAAATCGCGTCCACCTCGGCCGTGGAGGTCGATCCGACAGTCTGTAGGATCTCGTGGACATTCTTGCCCAGAACCTCCTGCTCGGTGAAACCGTAGAGTTCTTCGGCGCCGTCGTTCCAGAACTCGATTTGCCCGCTCAGTCGGCGCACGTGGATGGCGTCCTGGGATAGGCGCAACAGGGTCGCGTAGCGGCGGGCCAGCTCTTCCGCCTGCTTGCGTGCGGTGATGTCGTGCGAGATCGCGCCGACCCCATACAAGCGCCCGGCCGAATCGACCAGCGGGAACTTGCTCGCCAGGAACACGTGGTGCCCGTCGGGAAGATCGGCAACCTCTTCGACGTCGACGGGCCTCCGGGTCTGGGCAACCTGGCGATCGTGCTCGCGGAATAGATCGGCGTGCTCCGTCGGGAAAAGATCGTAGTCGGTCATGCCCTTGAGCCGGTCGCGGGACATGCCCAGCATCCCTTCCAAACGCTTGTTGATGGTAAGAAAGCGCCCTTGCAGATCCTTGAGGAAGATCGGAGAAGGGCTTCCGTCGATGATGTCTTTGAGCAGACGCTCGTTTTCGCGCAGCGCCGTCTCCGCGCGTTTGAGCCTGGTTACGTCAGCGAAAGTGGTGATTGTGCCCGCGATCGAGTCGTCGAGCGTGCGGTAGGGCAGCACGCGCAGCACGAACCAGGACTCCCCGGCCCG
>PMJE01000588.1:0-4791 GCA_003157315.1 Myxococcales bacterium
GACGATCAGAGTATTCCATTCCAACATGAGCCGGTTGCGCGCAAGAGTCCAGATTTTTTTGGCGCTCACTGGATGGCATAAAGCAACTTTCGTGCCTAACGCCACACAGCGCGCCCCGGCGGCGGACTATCTGGCCAAGGCCAGCTCGCGCGTGCCTCGGGTGGCAGGTGGCCATGCCGGTGGACGTACTCGGCCACAAAGGCGCGGGTAAGCCGGTTGACATATCCGCCGCCGCGCAAGCGGCCGAAGTCCGCCTCATAGCGCTGCGCGATCTCATCAAACAGAGAATCCCGATGCACCTTTGCGCAAATGCTGGCCGCTGCGACGGCCACGTGAACCGACTCGCCCCTGTCATGCGCTTCGAGGTGGGGATAGCGGGCGACGAGCGGTGAAAACAGGTTGCGCCCGTCGGCGATGACTCGGCCAGAGGTTGGCGCACGCTCGATCAGGCGCACAGCGCGCTCTCGCTCCAGCAGGTTGAGAGCGCCGTGGCTGACATACTCGTCGATGGCTTGCACGCTGCACACTTCCAGGCCCACCCAGGTTGCCAGTTCCTCGACGGACTGCTTGAGGATCGCGCGGGTTCTTCGCGCAGCATCGGATGAACCAAATGCTTTGGAATCGCGCACTCCTTGCTCGGCCAGCAGGCCTGCCGCGTTTTCGTCGAGGGCAACGGCTGCCAGAACCATAGGGCCAATCCCCGGCCCCCGGCCTGCTTCGTCGAGCCCGAGAACTAGCCTGGCCGTCCTCTGCGCTTCACCAATTGCCTGCATCGGTTCCCATTGGTTTTTGCCTAGCTCTCCGAAAGTGACGATGATAGCATGACTCAGCTCGCCAGACTTGCAGCTTGATGAGCATCGTCGCTCCCATCGAACGTCCCTGGCGGGATCCCGTGGCGGTCGCCTGCAGTTCCATCCTTCAACCCGCAACCAACACCAATGAACAACTTGAGTCGAATTAGCGAAAAGGTTGGGAAGTACAGATGGACGATTTGTGCCCTGCTCTTTTTCGCCACCACGGTCAACTACCTCGACCGACAAGTCCTGAGCCTGTTGAAGCCCAGTCTCGAGATGGAATTCAACTGGAGCGACACGGACTACGCGAACATCTTGATGGTGTTCCAGCTCGTGTACGCGATTTCCATGCTGTTCGCTGGTCGCATCGTCGACTGGTTGGGCACCAAGGCGGGGTATGCCTGGGCGCTGATTGTTTGGTCGGTCGGCGCGGTCCTGCACGCGCTCGCCAAGGGAACCGGCGGGTTCATGTTCGCCCGGGCTGTGCTCGGTTTTGGTGAGTCGGGGAACTTCCCAGCCGCGATCAAGACTACCGCCGAATGGTTCCCCAAGCGCGAACGCGCGCTGGCGACGGGGATCTTCAACTCCGGCGCCAACGTGGGCGCGATCCTGGCGCCCCTCACGGTGCCCTGGCTGGCAAAGCACATTGGCTGGCAGGGGGCGTTCATCATCGTGGGCGGGTTCGGATTTCTGTGGCTGGTGTTCTGGTTCTGGCTCTATACCGCGCCGGCCAAGCAGAAGCGGCTGGGCAAGGCTGAGTTCGACTACATTCACAGCGACGCGGACGAGCAGGCCGCCGAGGCAAGAGCGGCCGAAGCAAAGGCGGTTGCCTCGGACGGACCCAAGACCCCTTGGTATGTGCAATGGGGCAAGCTACTGACGTATCGCCAGACTTGGTCCTTTGCCTTCGGCAAGTTCATGACCGATGGCATCTGGTGGTTCTTCCTCTTCTGGCTGCCCGCCTACCTCAAGGCGCAGTACGGGATGACGGGAACGCAGATTTCCGTGCCCATCGCCGTGCTCTACACCATGACCTGCGTCGGGAGCGTAAGCGGCGGCTGGTTCCCCATGTTCTTCATCAACCGAGGCTATGAGCCATACGCGGGGCGCATGCGGGCAATGTTTCTGATCGCTTTGTTCCCGCTCGCGGTGCTGCTGGCCCAGCCGCTGGGCGGCTACAGCTATTGGGTTCCGGTCCTGCTCATCGGCATCGGCGCTTCCGCGCACCAGGCCTGGTCAGCCAACCTGTTCACTACGGTTTCGGACATGTTCCCGAAGCGGTCCGTGGCGTCCGTCACGGGCATTGGCGGAATGTTTGGCGGCCTCGGCGGCATCCTGGTCAGCAAGTCGGCCGGCTGGCTCTTCGATGCCTATCGGCAGGCCGGCATTGCCAAGACATGGGTGGAGGCCCAGACCGGTAACCTGGGCGCGTACCTCGACCAGATCCGCTCCCTCCAGCTGGTGAACAAGCACGGCAGCGCCATCGATCTCAACAAGGTCGAGTTGGGCAGCCTCCCCAAGGAGGTCGTCACCCAACTACAGACCATCAACGCCGATGCGTTCACTAGGCTCAAGCAATTGCAGACGCCGTTGGTCGCGTCCGAGGCGAAGATCTCCTATTCGATCATGTTCGGGATTTGCGCCCTCGCCTATATCCTCGCCTGGTCAGTGATGAAGCTGCTGGTTCCGCGGTTCAAGAAGATCGAGAATCTGTAGGCCAGGAGTCCATAGCTTTCCTCAGGGCAGCCAGAGGGCCAGTCAAGCGGGCATCAACCAGCGCATCCGCCATTGCCTGCCGAGCCGCCTGCAATGCCAGGTCAGCCCGCGCATTGGCAAAGACCGCGCGGACCTTTGCGGCTAGGGGCGCGAACAACTCGGCCTCGGCATCGGGCATCCGCCGCGTGAGCATTGCAGCCGCGGCCTCGAAATCAGCGCGGCTACTTGCCCGGTTCGGGGCCTGCTGCAAGAAACGCTCGGCCACGCCTCCAGCCAGCATGCCACGGGCGTAGGCGGCAAACTGGTCCACCGCTGCGGCGATGGGCAGCTCGGGCGCGCCGGCCGCGACCGCAAGCAAGGCCGCCTTGCTTGCCTGGGTGGCGCCAGTCACCACCTCGTCGAGCAAATCGAGCAAGAATTCCTCGTCGGCCGCTTCCCGATGAGCATCGCCGAGCGGCCAGCTGCGCGGCTGGCCCATGGCCAGAGTCTCGGCGGCTGCCCGCCGGAAGCCGTCATCCAAGTTTGCCGCCAGATTGAGCCGCTCGCTCGCCAGGGCTGCCCCAATGCGCATCTCGCCGGCGTCCAGTTCAGCCCGCCGGCGCACGAACTCCTCCCGGTTCCCGGCCGGCCGTACCGCGCGGGCCAGTTCGTCCGCTTCATCGGCAAAGCGGGCCAGGGCCGCGACTGCCGTGCGCTGCTTGAGCATGTGCGTGTATCGGAAGAATCGCTCTTGCAGGGCCGCCTGCACAGCCGGCATACCGCTTCTTTGCAGTTGCGCATCGTCGCCAGCGAGCTGGGCGGCGAGCGCGTCGCGCGCTGAGAGCGGCACCAGTGCTTCCACCCGGTCGCCCAGGGTCGCCCTGACGTGCTCGATCAGGGCCGCGACCTCGTCCGTGCCTGCTTGATCCGCCTTGTTGAGCACGCCGAGCACGCGCTTGCCCGCCGCGTGCGCCCGATCCAGCACGCCGCGCTCGCTCGCCTTGCCCGCCTGGCCCAGGGAAAAGACCCACACGATGGCGTCGGCTTCGAAGAGAAAGGCGCGCGCCACACGCTCGTGTTCGGGCCGTAGCGAGTTGGTTCCCGGTGTGTCGACCACCTCAATCTTCTGCAGCACCGGCAAAGGGTGGAAGCTCTCGACCATGCGCACGGCGCCGGCTGTTCCTTCGTCCAGGTTGGCCACGAAGGTTCTGATTTCGATATCGCTGCTTTCTTCGACGCGGCCGTCGTGAAAGTGCACGCGGCCGCCGGGCGGGCCAAAACGCAGGAGGTTGATGGTGGCGGTGGTGGGAGTGACCCCGACGCGCGCGATCTCGGCGCCACACAAGGCATTGACAAAGGAGGACTTGCCCGCATTGAACTCGCCCATGACCGCGACCAGCAGGGGGCGATCCAGTGCCTCGGCCGCGCGCAAGACTGCAGGCAGCAGCGGCTGCAATTCCGGCGAGCGCGTGGCCAGATCGCAGGCAAAGGCAAGCAGGGCGTGAAGGTTGCCCTGCGGCGGGGTACCCGGGGCCAGGGCCTGCGCCACGAATCGCCGCGCGGCTTCGGTGCAGGCCAGCGGCGCCAGAATCAGCAGCTGGGGTTCGCGAGCCGTGCCGTCGAGAAATCCGCGCAAGGCGGCGGCCGTGGCTGACTCGGCGGCCGTCAACTCGCCATGCTCCAAGCGTTTCCGCGCGAGTTCCAGCTCTGCGCGATCTTGGGCCGCCAGCGCCAGCCGCACGGAGGTCGTGGCCGGCACTGGCGCACCCAACTGCGCCTCGCGCGTGGCTGCACGCAGGGCACCGGCAAAGTCACCTGTCGCCTCGGCCAGGGTGCGCCAGGCCGCCAGCACGGCCGGATCGTCAGGACTGGCGGCCAATGCCTCTGCCACAAGGGCGGCAGCCTGCGGCCCGTGCCCGGTTGCTGCCAGACGCTCGGCCAGGGCCGCCTGCACGCGCGGCCGACCTTGGCCTTGCCAGGGAAGGTCAGCCAGGGCCGCACGCAGCAGACCCTCGGCCGCCTGCCCCTCGGGGCAAGTGCGTGCCGCTTCGATGACCAGGTTCGCGTCAGCCAGTGAGCCAGGGGATTTCGCTTCGATCAGCTCCTGAGCCGCGTGGAACAGCCAGCGCCAGCCGTCGCTTTCCCCTGCGGCGAGCAGTGCGCGGCCTAGATCTGCGGCGATCGCGCGGTCGCGCGGACAGACCTCGGTCGCCTTGCGCAACTCGCGTACCCCTTCGCCAAAGCGGCCCGCGCGCATGGCCAGGCGCCCCCTGGCCGCGTGCGCACGACCGCGCAGGTCGGA
>PMJE01000588.1:4801-6280 GCA_003157315.1 Myxococcales bacterium
CGGCCATGGGCCTCGACCGCAGCTTCGTCGTGACCGCGGCGGCTGCGCACCTCGCCCAACGCCAGAAAGATCGCCGGCAGCTCTGGATAATCGCCAGATAGCCCGAGCAGGCGCGCTTCGGCAATCACCAGTTCGCCCTCTTCCACACAAGCCAACGCCTGCGCGATCTCCTTACGCACGGCCTCGGGCAGCGACCCGCCGCCGGTCAGGGTAGAGAGGAGTTGGTCGAGCAGACCCATTGAGAATCGATCATGCCCGATCTGCGGGCTTTTCGGGATGGGCCATTTAGGTGGGATCTCGCGAAGCGTGCTCCAATACGTTGGCTAGCTATTTCTCACAGAGAGCACAGGGAACACAGAGATTGGATGAGAAGAAGAAATACGGAATGCGCTGGATCCAACCCTTCCGTTTCTCATCCGGCTCCGTGGCCTCTGTGTCTCTGTGTGGAATAGGTAACTTCGATCCACGTCCACGACATGCCGGCTAGCCATACTCCCACACCGCCTGCCTTATCTCAGCAATGCGATCTTCGATGGTCTTGAGTGCGAGCAGCGACTGGTCGAGCGCTTCGGCACTGGGTGCGATCGAGTCGGCGTGGCGCTGACGCTCAGCCAGCGCGCGTTCCAGCACCTCGGCGATCCCGCGCGCCAGGGCCGCACCCGCCTCGGCAATGAATTCCTGCAGCCGCTGGACGAACTCGTCGATGATCTGATCCAGCTTGGGTGCCAGCTTGGCCGCGGCCTTGGTCACAGCCTCGGGCGCGGCCTGTCTGGCCTCGGCCTTCACCTCTTGCGCCACTTTGCCCCGGAAGATGAGGGCCAACACCGGCGCGGCCAGTGTCATCAGGCCGCCCGCCAATGTGTTGACGAACAACAGAACCGTCGTGCCCAGGGCGCCCAAGGCAAACACCGAGGCGTCGTACTTGAAGGTGTCCACCGAGATGTGAAGCCGCGCCTCGGGCGATGACAGCTCGTCGGCGATTGCGCGGGTCAAGCCCTCCACGCGTTGGTTGGCAATTTCAATGGCCTGCTCGGCCAGGCGGTCCAGCTCGGCGGCCATGCGCTCGCCCTCGGCCTCTAGCCATGCCTTCCAGGTGTCTTGCAGAAACGGTCCCAGGTAGCGCCGCACGTCCGCCGCGTCGCTGCTGTCGATTTCGGGCGGAAGCGCGCTGGCGAAGTCGCGGGCGAAGTCAGCCAAGTCCTGGCGCACGCGCGCCTTGACGGCTGCGGCCTCGGCCACTATGCCAGAGGCGGCTTGCTCGAGCGCCCCGCGCCCTTGCTTGAGCCGTTCCTGGGCGTGCGCCACGCGCGCGGCCAGATCCTCGGGCAGCAGTTCCAGCGAGCGTCGTCGCATGCCCAGGCTGTCGCGCACAAAGGCCGCCAGCCGGCCCGCGTCCTGCAAGGCGTGGTCGAGCAGCAGGCGCACCCGTTCCGCGCCCAAGGTCAAGCGCAGGTGCGCCAGCAGCGGCTGCAGGCGCGA
>PMJE01000526.1 GCA_003157315.1 Myxococcales bacterium
TGGAGAACCCCGACGCCTTCGCCGCCGCCCTAGCCGGATTTTCCTAGGAGAGGACCTCGGCAGCACATGCGGTTTTCATCCTCTTTTTCGCTGTCCGTATCGGTTTCCGCAGGCCGACGTGCGTTGACAGAAGCGCGCCTGCGTCAGGATTTTCTCTCCTGGACTTCTAAGTATCGCAGGTCACAATTAAAGGACATGTTGTTCCCGCCGTTCGGCTGGAGCCAGTCTCTTACGGCTCCTCTTAGTCATGGGTCGCGCGTTGGTCGCATAAGGGTGCGCCGCTTTGCCGGCCCGGCCGCCTATGCCGGCGCCATGGAACCGATTCGCATTGCCCACCTGACGGACCAGCATGTGGGCCGTATCACGCCGTTTGCGATTCAGCGCCAGGCGGTCGCCCTGACCAACGCCGAGCGCCCGGACCTGGTGGTGATCACTGGGGATTTCGTCTGCCACAGTCAAAGCTACCTCGACCAGCTCACGGAGCTGGTGCGGGCGTTCCGTGCGCCGGTTATCGGCGTCCTGGGTAACCATGACCATTGGGCCGGAGCCGACGAAGTAGCGGCCGCGCTGAGGCGGGGTGGCGTGGAGGTGCTGCGCAACGACAGCACCATCATCACCATCCGTCACCAGCGCCTGCAAGTCGTGGGTCTCGACGATGCGTACACCGGCCACGCCCGCATCGACAAAGCGGTGGCCGGCCTGCGCCGGGATCTTCCCGTGCTTGCGCTGTCCCACATCGCCGAGGAGGCCGACCATCTTTGGCCGTACGGCATCCCGCTGGTGCTAGCTGGGCACACCCATGGCGGCCAGATAACCGTGGCGCGTTTGAACGATATCGCTTTGGGCAAGATCGGCGGCCACAAGTACGTGCACGGCCTGTATGGCACGCGGCAACCGCACCGGGGCGCGGTGGTGACCGGCGCCGTATACGTGGGGGCGGGCATCGGCGCTTCGGTCATGCCGTTTCGCATAGGCGAGCACGGCAAGCGCGAGATCACCATCTTCGAGTTTGGTCGCCGGCCTGGTGAATTCGAGGAGCCGGATCGCGAGAAGGCGCCCTTGCCCGGTCGCACGCTGTCGCCCAGAAAGATGCGCCGTCGGGCCGAGAAGGTCATCCGCAGGCACACGCGCCGTTCGCTGCGCCGGACCGTCGAGATGGACAGCGTGTAGCTTCGGGCTCGCAGCTTCAACCGTGCAGAATCGCAACCAACTCAGCCGCGATCTGGTGCGCCCGTTCAACCTCGCCCTTGGCGAGCGAAATGGCACCCACTGCCGGGTGCCCGCCGCCGCCGTAGCGTTCGCACAGCTTGGCGATGTCGTGCGTGCGTGGCACGGGCGACCAGGGATTGGATCCGACTGAAACTTTCATGCGCTTGCCTGGCGACAGCAGCGTGACCGCGTAGCGTGCCCCGGGATGAAGGTAGTAGACGATGAACTTGTTCACCGAAGTGATGGGCTCGGCGGAAAGATCGGTGAACACCACGCCTTGCTCCAGGCGGGCCAGGCGGCGGATGGTCTCCACATTTTCTTGGTGCCGGTTGAGCAGTCCAGCCAGCGGCTCAGCCACATAGGGGCTGGCGGCAATTTCAGCCAGTGGTTTTGCGATCACGTCGGCGATGAACCGCTCGGACAAAGCGCGGTCGCGGTTGGCCTCGACCCACGTCATCAGGCGCAAGGCCGGCTCCTGCAGCTCCACCGCCTGGGCGGCTGATACGAAAAGCGCGCCGTCAATGATCTCGGCCCAGGCAAGCAATTCCTGCAAGGGTGAGATGTCGAAGCCGAACTTCTCGGCCAGGGTGTTGGCCAAAAAGCGCGTGCAACTCTTGGCGCTCGGGTCGTAGAATTTCTGCCCGCTTCGGTCAGCACGGAAATGTGCCTCGTCCGCGGCGCTCTGAAAGGTGGAGGCGTGATGGTCGAACCACCAGTGCAAACGTGCATCGGAGGTGTAGCGAAAGTCCACGCAGACGTTAACATCACCGTCGAGGAAATCTGGCGGGATGGCAGGCCCCGCCTCCTTGTGATCCATGGGCGTGAAGCTCACGTCCACAGGTTCCTGCGCCACGCACTCGCGAAAGAAGCGCGCGAACACGCCGGCTGAACTGGCACCATCGAAACAACTGCCATGATGAAGAATGCGCAGACGCATCGTCAGAACTTAGGGCGCGCTCCGCCTCTCGGCAAGCGGCATTGCCAAAGGCACGCTTCCTCCTCGACGCCGGGGCGACTCTCCAGTAGAAATCAGGTCATGCCTGAATTCCTCAAGGACATAAAGCGCACCCATGACTGTGGCGGCCTGCGTGTCAGCGACGTGGGCAAACGGGCGGTTCTCTTCGGCTGGGTTGCCTCGCGCCGCGATCACGGCGGCTGCGTGTTCATCGACTTGCGCGACCGTGGCGGCGTTACCCAGATAATGTTCGAGCCCGGAGTCAGCGTGGAGGCCCATACCCTGGCCGGCGAGTTGCGTTCCGAATTCTGTGTCGGCGTGGCGGGAGTGGTTCGTGACCGGGGCGAGCGGCGCAACCCCAACATGCCCACCGGCGAGGTGGAACTGCACTGTGACCAGCTCACCATCTTCTCGCGCTCTGACACTCCCCCCTTCGAGATCGTCGACAACAGCACGGCCAACGAAATAGTGCGCCTCAAGTACCGCGCGCTCGACCTGCGCCGTCCCTCCCTGCAGCGCAACTTCCTGCTGCGCTCGCAGATCTACCAGACTGCGCGCCGGGTGCTTTCCAGCCATCGATTCTTGGAAATCGAAACGCCCTTCCTGGTCAAGTACACGCCCGGCGGCGCGCGCAACTTCCTGGTGCCCTCTCGTCTGACGCCCGGGACCTTCTATGCCCTGGCCGAGTCGCCCCAACTTTTCAAGCAGCTCTTCATGGTGGCGGGGTTCGATCGCTACTTCCAGATCGTCCGCTGCTTTCGCGACGAAGATCTGCGGCAGGACCGGCAGCCTGAGTTCACCCAGATCGACCTTGAGATGAGCTTCGTGGTCGAGGAGGACGTACAAGCGGTGGTGGAGAGCCTGATGGCCGCGCTGTGGAAGGACGTGCTCAATCTCGACATCGCGACCCCGTTTCCCCGCATCTCCTTTGCGCAAGCCATGGCGCTCTACGGCTCAGACAAACCTGACCTGCGCTTCGGACTGCCCCTGTGCGACGTCACCGATGTCGTCCGCAAACACAACGGCGGCAACGTGGATATGCTGCAAAAGGCGGTCACTGCCAGCGGACCTGAGCCCGGCGTGGTCAAGGCCTGGCGCCTGCCGGCCGCCGAGGCGTCCAAGATGTCGAATGCGGAAGTGGACAAGTTGGAAGAATTCGTCAAGGGCCTGGGTGCCCGCGGCCTGGCCCGCGCGCGCATCGGCGCGGCCGGGGCGTGGACCCGCTCGCCCATGAAGACCATGAGCGAGGCCATGCGCCAGGACCTGAACGCAGCAGCGGGTTTGCAAGAGGGCGATCTTTTCTTCCTGCAGTTCGGAGCGCGCAAGCTGGTCAACACCGTGCTCGGCGGCCTGCGCCTGCATGTCGCCAACAAGCTCAACCTGATCCCGAAGGACCAGTGGAAGTTCGCCTGGGTCACCGAGTTCCCACTGCTGGAGCGCAGCGACGACGGAAAGCTGGTGGCGTCCCATCACCCGTTCACCTCGCCCATGGCCGAGGATCTCGACAAGCTGGAAGACGCACCTGCCGAGGTGCGCGCACGGGCCTACGATCTCGTGCTCAACGGCAACGAGATCGCCGGCGGCAGCATCCGTATCCATCGCGGCGATGTTCAGTCGCGCGTATTCAAGGCCATCGGCCTGACCGAAGACGACGCGCGCGCCAAGTTCGGCTTCTTGCTGGACGCCTTCCGCCACGGACCACCGCCCCACGGCGGCATCGCGGCTGGGCTCGACCGGCTGGCCATGCTCCTGTGCGGCGCCGATTCCTTGCGCGACGTGATCGCCTTCCCCAAGACGCAGAAGGGGACCGATCTTTGTACCGAAGCGCCGGCCCCCGTCACCGGCAGGCAACTGGAAGAGTTGCACATAGCGCTCACCCACGTAGAGCCGTAGCGTGGTCGCCGAAGCGGGCTGGCGGGAGGTTGCGAGACGCCGTCTCGAAAGCGAGGAATTCGATCTCCTCGTAGTGGGCGGGGGAGCCACCGGCGCTGCCATTGCCCGCGACGCGGCCACTCGTGGCCTGCAGGTGGCCCTGTGTGAACGCGGCGACTTTGCCAGCCAAACCTCCAGCCAATCGTCAAAGCTCATCCACGGAGGTCTGCGCTACCTGCAGCACGGCGCCTTCCACCTGGTGCTCGAGTCCCTGGCCGAACGCAACCGCTTGCTCGAAACCGCCCCGCACCTTTGCCGGCCGAAAGAGTTTCTCTATCCCGCCTACGCCGGCCGCTTTCCCTCACCGATGCTGCTCGCCTTGGGCGTGGGCCTGTACGACGCCCTTGCACTTTGGCGGCCACCGGTGTGCAGTCGCCGCCTGGACAGCCGCGAGGTCCACCGGCTCGTGCCCTGGTTACGCAGCGCAGGTATGTTGGGCGCGCAGCAATACGTCGACTGCCAGACCGACGATGCACGCCTGGTACTGGAAAACCTGCTCGATGCAGGGACCGTCGGGGCGGTCGCGGTTTCCCAGGTTGAGATACAGCCCGACCACCGAAGCTCTGGGAACTTTCGCGTGGCGCAGGCGACGGACCGTGACCGTGGCGACCAGTTCGAAATTCGCGCCCGTCTGCTGGTCAACGCCACCGGACCGTTCTGCGACAGTTTCTCCGGCGGGCCGCCCAAACTGCGCCCAACCGTGGGCGTCCACCTGGTGGTGGACGGCGATCGCCTGCCAACTCTCGGCCGGGCCGTGGTGGTGCATTCCCCGCGTGACGGCCGCCTGCTGTTCGTACTGCCGGTAGGCTGCCGCACCATCATCGGGACCACCGAAACCGACTGGCCTGGCCCAGGCGATCCTGCGCGCCCGCCCCGGCCCGAGGACGCGATTCGCGCCTATCGCCGCGACGTGGACTACCTGCTGGAAACCGCCAACCACGCTTTCCCGCCCGCCGATCTTCAACCCAAAGATGTGATCACGACCTTTGCCGGCCTGCGACCTCTCATGGACCGTGGGCGTGCAACCCGTGCCGCCGCTTCACGCGAGCACGCGATCTGGTCGGACGCCAGCGGCTGGCTACATGTGGCAGGTGGCAAGCTGACCACCATGCGGTCCATGGCCGAGGAAGTGGTTGACCGCGCGATCGAGATTCTGCGCGAGCGCGGCCGGCAAGGTGCCGTGCGACCATGCCAAACCCGCGCGCGACCCCTGCCCGGGGCTGGCGAGACAATTCAGATGGGAACCCTCAAAGGGTTCGCTCCGCCCTTCGGCCCCCCACCTACCCCCACCCCACGCTCGCTTCGCNNCTCCCGCGATGGTGCGCGGCGAGCTAAGCTCGCCGGCTCCCCACGCGACAAGTCTTGGCTCCCTCGATCTGGCACCCGACATCATGGCGCACCTCACTGAAACCTACGGTACGCGCGTTGGCCAAGTCCTCTCACTCGTCGCCTCCGAAGCCTCGCTGGGCCGCAGGCTTGACCCCGACTTGCCCTACCTGGCCGCCGAGCTTGTCTTCGCCATTCGATCCGATCTGGCCTGCGAAGTAGAGGACGTGCTCCGGCGGCGCGTCCCCCTCGCGCTTTTCAGCAGGACGCACGGACTGGATGTGGCGGAAGAAACCGCAAACCTGCTGGCGCGCGAGCGGGGTTGGTCAGAGCAGCGCCGCGCGCAGAGTTTGCTGCAATATCGCGCCGCTGTCTCCGCGTCCCGCATGTGGCAGGCTGACTGATCCGGCAGCACGCGCGCCCATCCTGTTGTAGATTGGTTGGCGTGTCACAGCTGGTCATCGTAATCCCGGCGTACAACGAGGCGCGTGTCATCGGAAACACGCTGGCCCATCTGCCGCGCGCCATTGAGGGTGTGTCGATGCGAGTGGTGGTGGTCGACGACGGGTCCAGCGACGGAACCTCCGATGTCGTGCGCGGTTGTGGCGACGACCGAATCGTCCTTTTGCGACACGCGATCAACCGCGGCCTCGGCGGAGCCCTGGGCACCGGTCTTGCCTATGCTCGGCAGATCGGAGCGGATTTCGCAATAACCTACGACGCCGACGGGCAGCACGCACCCGAGGACATCGCGGTCGTGCTTGGGCCGCTGCAAAATGGACAAGCCGATGCGGTCATCGGGAGTCGGCTACTGTCGCCCAAAGGCATGCCAGGGTACCGGATCGTCGGAAACTGGGGTCTGAACCTCTTCACCTACCTGCTCTTCGGACTGTGGACGACAGACTCGCAGAGCGGGCTGCGTGGGTTCAACCGCAAGGCCATCGATTCCATCAAGCTGCGCATGGACCGGATGGAAGTCTCCTCCGAGTTCATCAAGGAAATCCGCAGGACCCGCCTGCATTTTCTCGAGGTGCCGATTCGGGCCATCTACAGCGAGTACTCGCTCGCCAAGGGGCAGAAGAACCGAAACGGAATCAACATCGTGCTCCGGCTTCTGCTCTACCGTTTGCTGGAGGATTGACGTGGGCATCAGGATCTTCGCCATCGTCTTTGCTGCAGTATCGCTCGCCTGGGTCGTGCAGCGTTTTCGTCGGACACGGCGCTTTACCATCGAGCTGATGGCCTGGCTCGTGGTCTTCTCAGGAATCGGACTGGTCGTGTTTGTGCCTCGAGCTACCGATCGCTTTGCCTTTTGGCTGGGCGTCTCCAGCGGGTTCAACGCCCTCACCTTCATCGCAGTGACCACGTTGCTGCTGCTCGTGTTTCGAATTCTGTCGAGACTGCAGAAGGTCGAGCGAGACCTCACCCGGCTCATTCGTGCCTACGCGGTCGATACGGCCGTCCAGGTGCCGGCCCGGCCGTCCGAAAGCACGAAGCCGTCGGCCAGCCCGGCGACCTCCGGCGACAAGTGATCGCTACGCGCTCTCGACGTTGTCCTTGGAAGGTATACTCACCACAGCGTCTGGCCTACAGCCAGCTACATTGTCGCACTACAATCTCATAACTATCAGGTGACAAGTAAACTGCCTCTGCGCGCCAGAACACTGCGAATCAGGGTGCGCACCTGTCGTTGCGATTCCCACCCAGTTTCCCCTCGTGCCTGCGTTTTTGGTGCGAAACCAGTTACGCGCCGAAGCTTCGCCGCCGCGACGAGACAATAGCAGAATCAACATGTTGGCGTGTCATACCTCGTGGCACGGCCCGTGCTTGGAGTGGCGGCAACCTTCTCGGGAGGAGGGTCCATGTCACAAGCTCTGGCAACCGTAAACACCGCAGCGCCAGTCATTAGCAGGGAACGTGCCCTGAAGATCCTGTCCAAGTCCTTGTACCGGGATTTGCGTCAGAACGGCTACGAGCCAAAGCAGATCGTTGCTGTGGCATCTGAGCTGATCAGCTTGGTCACGTCCGACATCAAGGAGGATGCGCAGCTCGTCTAGCGCGCTCCTGATTCCAAATAGACCGTAGTTTGGGGGCCCTAGAGGCCCCCTTTTTCTTGCTAAGAGTCGTCACTGGAAACCTGAGCGCTTTCCGTGTAAAAGCGTGCCTCCCATGGCGGCCAAGACCATCGCCGATCTGGACATTCAAGGCCGGCGGGTCTTCATCCGCGTGGACTTCGATGTCCCTCTGACCCCTGCCGGCGGTGTCTCCGATGCCGCGCGCATTCACGAGAGCCTTCCCACCATCCAGCACGCCATCGACCGCGGCGGCCGGGTGGTCTTGGCCTCGCATCTCGCTCGGCCCAAAGGGAAGCCGAACCCGGCGTTTTCCCTCATGCCGGTGGCCGCCTGCCTGGTTGAGCTTCTCGACCGCGATGTGGTGCTGACCGACGAACCAGTGGGCGACGGCGCCAAGAAGGTCGTGGCCGACCTGCGCGACGGCAGCGTAGCCATGCTGGAGAACCTGCGCTTCGCTTCCGGTGAAGAGGCCAACGACGAGACCTTTGCCCGAGCCCTCGCCAGCTACGCCGACGTCTACATCAACGATGCCTTCGCAACCGCACATCTTGCGCACGCCTCGACCGCCGGGATGCCCAGGTTTGTTTCGGCCAAGGGCATGGGGCTAAGGATGGAGCGCGAGGTGAAGTTCCTGGGCCAGCTCGCAGGCGAGGTCGAGCGGCCGTTCGTCGCCATCCTCGGCGGTGCCAACCTGTCCGACAAGATCGGCCTGCTGGAAAGCCTGCTGGAGCGTGTCGACACAATCTTGGTCGGTAGCGCGCTGGCCAACACCTTCCTCAAGGCTCGGGGCGGAAGTCTCGGCACCTCCCGCGTGGAAAGTGAGAAGTTGGCCTGGGCACGCGCCTTTCTGGCCAAGGCCGAGGAAGCCCAGGTCGAGATTCTGCTGCCTTGCGACTTGGTGGCGGCATCCGGTCCGGATGCGCCCGCGGGCCGGGTGGTCCACGCGATGAAGGTGCCGGATGATCTGGCAGCGCTGGACATCGGACCAGAGACCGCGCAGCAGTTCGCGGAATGCCTGGCCAGTGCCCGCACCGTATTCTGGGACGGCCCCATGGGCGTGTTCGATTCGGCGCCCTTTGCCGCCGGCACCATCGCGGTGGCCAAGTCCGTGGCCGCGGTGAAGTTCGGCCTGACCGTAGCAAGCGGTCCCGACTCGCTGGCTGCGCTTGGTCGCGCTGGCGCATCTGAACGCGTCACACATCTCTCGACGGGCGGCGTCGCGACTCTCGAGTTCATCGAGGGCAAGAGGCTTCCCGGACTTGCCGCATTGGAGTCCTAAGGTAGAAAGGAGCCTCTCATGTCTCAACCTCGTGTTCCCCGACCGCTCTTTTGCGGAAACTGGAAGTTGTGGGGCAGTCTGTCCGAATCCGTGGCTCTGGCCACGGGCGTGCGCGACGCCACCACCGGAATCACAACTGTTGATGTGGCCGTGGGCCCCGGCTTCGTGGCCCTGGCCACGGTTGCCGAGAAGCTCAAGTCGAGCGCGCTCGGCGTGGC
>PMJE01000512.1:0-5109 GCA_003157315.1 Myxococcales bacterium
TCTTGCTCTCGCTGGCCGGGGTGCCGCCCACTGGCGGTTTCTTCGGCAAATTCTACGTGTTTCGTGCGGCCATGCAGAGCCCGGATCTGGCCTGGCTGGTGGTGGCCGCCGTGCTCAATAGCCTGGTGAGCGTCTACTACTATCTGCGCATTGTGGTCGCGATGTATTTCAGCGATCCCGTGCGTCCGTGGCAACCGTTCCGGTCAGTGGGTATGGCGACAGTGGTGCTAGTGACCGTGGTGGTGGTGCTGGCGCTCGGCCTGGTGCCAAGACCGGTGGTTGAACTGGCGACAGGGGGACTCATTACCGGGTGGTAAAGAAGGAAGTTAGCTTTTTCTCACAGAGGGCACTGAGGTCACGGAACCGGCCGAGAAAGGAAGGGTTGGGTTCTGGGTGGTCCGGACTTTTCCGGCTGGAACCCAGGGTTGCTGTCACGAGCTAGCGTGGTGTACGCTCCATCCAGACATGGGAGAAACCCAGATGCTTCGGTTTGTGCAGACGTCCGGAGCCTCAGCCCTGAACCGCAATCTGGTAGCGCCGAACCGATAGCGCTCGAAGACGAGGGAAAGTGGAAGCAGATGGCACACGGAAGATTCACGCTGCTGCTGTCCTTACTGGCGCTCACCGCGGTGCTGGCGCTGGCCTATATTCGTCCCCTGTTTCTCGACGAAACCTTCGCGGTGCGCGACCACCTGGCCCAGACCCTGCCGTCGCGTAGCTATCTGGCCGGAAACCTGAGCCGGGGACATTTCCCCGAGTGGTGGGACGGCGCGCGTCTGGGTGAGCGGTTTGCCGCCGACCCCAACCACGGCGTGGCCTATCCTGTGGCGTGGCTGGTGGCGCTGGTCGGTCCGTTGTGGGGAGCGGACCTGATCCTCATCGTGCATTTGTGGCTGGCGGGCGTGGGCACGCTGCTTTTGGCCCGGCTCCTCGGCGCCAGTGCCCTGGGCAGCCTGCTGGCGGGCAGCGCGCTGATGCTGTCGGGCTATTTCACCTCCATGGTGGTCAATGGCAGCATCTTGATGGCTCTCGGCTGGATGCCCTTGCTGGCGTGGGCTTCGCTCGGCCTGGCCGAAGCCGAAAAGCGCCGGGCTCTTCTGCGCCGTGGTCTGATCTTCGCGCTGCTGCTGTCGGGCTCGGTGGCAGCGGGCAACCCAGCGGGATTCAATTCGGTGGTGCTGGCCGTGGCCCTGGTCGTCTTGACGGCCCGGCGACGCTGGACTTCGCTGCTGGTGTTGGCCGCCGCGGGTGCGCTGGGCGTGCTGATGGGGGCGGCATCCTTGCTGGTGACGGTGGCTTCGCTCGGCGAGAGCGCTCGCGGCGCGGGCTTCAGCTTGGCCGCCGCGGGTGCCTGGTCTCTGCATCCGCTACGCTTGCTGGAACTAGTCTGGCCCAATGTACTGGGCCAGGGCTTCCGCCCCGAACGTTGTCTGGCCAGTCTGTGGGCGAACGGGGGTGGTCCGCTCGAAGCCACATGGTCAGCCAGCCTGTACATGGGTGCGCCGGTCCTGCTGTGTGCGGCGCTATTTGCATGGCGCGGAGCCAGGCCAGCGCGGCACCTGGCCATCTTGTCGCTGGTCTTCGTCGCCCTGGCGCTTGGCACCTTCACGCCCGTGTACGGCATCTACCGGACTCTGGTCTGGCCGGAACGATTGCTTCGCTACCCGGAGAAGCACATTGCCGGGGCGTTGCTGCTGTGGGCAGCGCTGGCTGGGGTGGGCTTCGACCGGCTGTTCGAGCCGGCAGCGCGCAAGTCACGGGCGCGGCTGAGCGCGGCGGTGGCCGCGGCTCTGGCGGTGGGGTTGGGCCTGGCGACGCTGGGGCGCGGATATCTGCTGTCCGCAATCACAAGCGCAAGCCAGGCTGTCCACAAGCCGGTGGACGCCCAGGCCGCGCTAGCCGAGGTGTTGGCTGGGGGCATGTCCGCCACCGCGGTGGCTGCGCTGGTGCCGTTGGCGGTGCTGCTCGCCGGGCATCGCCGCTTCGGCGGTTGGGCCCGCCCGCTGTTGTTGCTCGTGCTGGTGGTCCAACTGGTCGAGCATGACTGGGCGGTTCACGTGACCATCCCGCGCGAAGTGGTGCGCGCCGTGCCCACCATGCTGCAGCCGCTGCCACCGCCGCAAGCGGGAGAATGGCCGCGCCTGCTCCGCCGCGCCAGCGACATCACCCCCATCTCGGTTTCCGGCGAGGCGCGCGCCGCCCTGCTTCATCATACGGTGATTCCCAACGACGGCACGCGCTTCGGGTTTGCTCAGATCCCTGCCTATATCATTACCGGAACCGCGCGCTTTGATGCCTTTGCAGTAGCCAGTGGGCGCGCCAATCTGGAACGCGTGATGGACCTGCTCGACATCCGCTATCTTCTCATCGACCTCGCCTCAGCC
Source organism: Myxococcales bacterium (assembly GCA_003157315.1). The sequence goes on from PMJE01000512.1 coordinate 2,385, forward strand.
CCGGCTATGGGCATGCCGGTGCGCTCGCCGACGCCCTTCGCTGGCTACGTTGTGTTGGAAAATCCCATGCGCCGGCCGCGCGCTTTCGTGGCCTATCGTTGGCGCCACGGGGTTTCCGACCCGGATGCCTTTGCATCGCTCTTCGACACGCGACGTTCCGAATTGGATCTGGGCCAGGTGCGGCTGTCAGGGCCGGGAAACAGCGAAATGCTCGCAACTGACGAACCCACGCCGTGCGTGCTGGAAAAGCCGCAGGCCGAGCATGTGATTCTGAATTGTCAGGCCACGCGTGCAGGCTATGCCGTGCTGCTGGACGAGTGGACCCACGGCTGGACCGCCACGGTTGACGGGATTGCCACCCCGATCGAGCGAGCCGATGTGCTGGTCCGCTCGCTGCCCGTGCTTGCGGGTGAGCACCGGATCGAGATGCGCTATCGCACGCCGGGACTGCGCCNNGGACGCGGGCAACCGCGCGCGCTACAATGCGAGCGCAATGGACCTGCGTGAGTGCAGCACGACCGTCGGGCCCCGACACCCCTGGGAGGTGAACCGCGCCCATTTCTTCCGTGATCGGCTGGTTGCGCATGCAATCCTTTGTCCCGGCCTTCGGGTTCTCGACGTGGGGGCGGGCGATGCCTACCTGGCGTCGGTGCTGCTGCCTTTGCTTCGTCCCGACGGGGCCGTGCTCTGCTACGATGCCCATTACCAAACCGAAGTTTTGGAGAAACTTCGCACGCAAGCCGTGCCCGAGTTGACCTTCACCGACCAGCGCCCGCAACGCTCGTTCGATCTGGTCCTGCTGCTCGACGTGCTGGAGCATGTTGCCGACGACCGCAACTTGCTTGCGGGCGTGGTCCGCGACTTGATTCGGCCAGGTGGTTTCTTGCTGGCCAGCGTTCCAGCTTGGCCGGAATTGTTCACCCAGCACGATCGAATGTTGGGTCACCATCGGCGCTACCGTCCGGCGCGGCTGCAACAACTGCTGCAGCAGTGCGATCTGACAGTGGTAGAACAGGGCGGTCTGTTCCACAGTCTGCTCGCGGTGCGTGGATGGGAGAAGTTGGCCGAGCTGGTGCGTGGCATCCTTTCCCGACCCAGCCCGGAAAGTGCGTCGGCAGTGGCAGACACCGCCGTCGGCCGTTGGCAGGGCCGCGCTTGGCTCACCCAGGCCGCACTGAGCGGACTGGCGCTCGACCGGGCAATCGGCCAGATGTGCGCGCGCGCCGGCGTGGTCTTGCCTGGGCTCAGTGCCTGGGCTATCGCGAAGAAGCCATGAGCCCCGTCGATGTCGTGCTACTGGTCGTGCCTTGCTACAACGAGGCTGCCCGTCTCGACGCGACGGCTTTCACCTCAATGGTCGACGAGATTGCAGGCTTGAACTTTCTATTTGTCGACGATGGCTCACACGATGGCACGGCCGAGATCCACCAGCGCCTGTGCTCGGCTCGGCCCGGGCGGATCGCATCGCTGACTTTGCAGCGCAAGCAGGGCAAGGCCGAGGCCGTGCGCCAGGGGTTGCTGCGCGCGCTCGCCGGGCCGGCGGCAGGGGTCGGCTATCTGGATGCCGACCTGGCCACCCCTCCGTCGGAAGTCCAGCGCCTGTGCGCCCTGTTTCAGGGGCAAGACTGCTTCGACGTGCTGCTCGCCTCGAGGGTCAAGCTGATGGGGCGAAGCATCGATCGTCGCGCCGGCCGCCACTACCTCGGTCGCGTATTTGCCACGGCTGCCTCGCTGGTCCTGCGCATGCCCGTGTACGACACCCAGTGCGGGGCCAAGCTGCTGCGGCGATCGCCGGCTTTGACCCACGCCCTGGCTACACCATTTCGCGGTCGGTGGACCTTCGACGTGGAGCTACTGGGACGACTGGTGACCGGCGCACCGGGCATCGCGCCGGTGCTCCCGCAACGCATACACGAGGAGCCGCTGCTGGTTTGGCGTGACGTGGGGGGCTCCAAACTCAACTCCACGCAGATACTGCNNTCGCGCTGACCCGAAATGCTGACTAGTGCCGCTTTGGCGAGGCACGACGGCGCCTCGCGCTCAGCAGAGCCAACAGAATCACGAGGCTCGCTGCGCCCGTGCTGTCACCTCCGCCACCCGTGCGGCATGCGCAGCTGCCCAGGACTCGCGGCGGTGCAGTGCCACTGTCAGCGATCGTGACATCTTTGTGCGTGGTCGCATCAGCAAGCGCGTCAGTCCGCGTGGCCGCTTCCCCTGCCTCCACGCGGGCGTCGCCAGTCTCGGGTACTTTGTCCGCTGCACCGTCTTGTGCGTCTGCGGCTGCACCGTCTTGCGCATTGTCCGCTGCGCCGTCTTGCGCCCCTGCATCGGCAACGGTCAGCGCCCCTGCATCGGCAACGGTCAGCACCCCTGCATCGGCGACGGTCTGTGCCCCTGCATCGTCGACCGTCTGCGCCCCTCCCGCTCCACCGTCAGCGGTAGCACCGCCGTCCCCGCCCGCGGCCGCTCCACCCGCGCCGCCGGTTGCGGGTGCGCCACCCGTGGCAGGCGTGCCACCGAGCGCAGGCGTGCCGTCGGTTTGCGGAGAGTCATCCGCGGCTCCGTCGTCAGTGGTGGCGCCACCCGTGGCTGCGCCATCAGTCGCAGCGCCGCCTGTGGCAACTCCACCCGTGGCTGAGCCACCAGCAGCGGTACCGCCGGTATCCTCCGGTACGCCACCTATGACAAAGCCTCCACCCGTGCCGAGGTTGCCACCTGGGAAGCC
>PMJE01000512.1:5146-12325 GCA_003157315.1 Myxococcales bacterium
CCGCCAGCGCCGCCAGCGGCAGTGTCGACTGAGGTTGCGTCGAGCGAACCATCCGCGCCGCCGGAGCCACCCGATCCGCCCGATCCGTCTTGTCCTCTGCCATCGCCGCCGCCAGTCCCTCCTGACGAGCAGACGCCAGCTTGGCAGGTTCCACCACTGCAAGTGGCTCCATTGGGCAGCGAGCAACTGGTGCAGCCTGATCCGTTGAAGATGTCATCCCGGCAGGCGTTGCCAGTCTCACAGACCAAGGCATTGGTGAGCACGATGTCGTCGATCCAGACTGCGTCCAAACCAGCTGACCCGCTGCTTCCCTTGATGTAGACCCAGTCAAGGGTGTGAGTTCCAGCGGTCAAGGAGTAGCTGGCTTGCGCCCACTTATTCGCAGTCCCAGTCCATGAGTCCTGTGCATTCCCATCCGAGTAGAAGAGGAGGGGGTCAAGGCCAAGCTGGGTGCTTTCACGGTGCCAGAAACTCACGTTTCCCGCGCTGCTCAGGTACACGGTGGCGGTCAGGTCCGAGTACTGGTTGTTCCCGAGATCGCCTGCACCCAGGCCCGAAGCTGCGGCGTAGCTGCCACCATACGCGCCAGTGTTGACCACGGTCCAGGGCCGGGTGGTGCTGGTCGTGTCGGTGGTCGAGTATCCGAACCCCAGCGTGCCCGACTCGAAGTTGTTGGACCCGGCAATCTCTGGCCCACCACAGTGGCCGGCTACACAGTGGTTGGCGCCGCCGTTGCAGCTCGTGCAGTCGGAAGCGGTTGCGTTGACACAGCCCGTCTGGGAATCGCATGTGTCGGTCGTGCATTCGTTGCCGTCACTGCAGTCCGCCGCCACGTGGGAACACTCTCCTGTCGACGGATTGCAGCTATCAATCGTGCAGACATTCTTGTCATTGCACTTCTGCGTGTAGGTGCACTTGCTGTCCGTGTCGCAGATTGCGTTGGTGCAGAGATTGCCGTTGTTGCAATCGTCGGCGGTGGTGCAAGGTGGCCGATCGGTCGCATTATAGATGTAGAGCGCAAAGTCCTGATCTGTCAGATCCTTGTTGCCAGGGACGCCGTCAGCCACCAGGTTGTTGGCGATGACCTGGACGGTGAAGTTAGTCGCACCGGCCGGATCGAAATGCACCGCTTCGAGGTTGTTGACCCGATCGTAGGAGCCGCCGGTGGTCGAGACTCCGCCGGAGAAGACATTGCCGCGATATTGGGTCGTGCCTACTGTGACCAGGAGGTCGAGGTCATTGGCATAGGCATTCCCGGTGACCGCGCCGGGCGCATCGGTCCAGGCGAGCACCACCTTCACTCGCTGGGTCTGATCCCGGATAGCCAGAGGCGGGCTGGTAAAGGTGTCGCCGTTCGAGCCCAGGATCGTGGTCTGATCCGAAACCGTGCGGTCCGCTGTGGTGAACAGCCGGGACATTTCCAGTCGGCCCCACCCCTGCAACTGGTCGGGGATATTGCCAAGTGAGCCGCCCGCTCCATTGGCGCCGCCGACCATGTCCGCGGAGTGGCCAGCCAGGATGGCCTTGACCATGGCGGGCGAGGGGGCCGCCGCGAAGCTATCCAGGTACCAGGAATGCACCAGGGCTCCCATGCCGGCGGCGGCCGGGCAGCTATGGCTGGTGCCGGAAGACAAGGCGTAGCGCGTCTGGCCAGCAGGGAAATAGCGGACGCATACGCCGTTGCCAGTGGCCTTCGAATAGGTGGTCGAGGCACCCTGGATGTTCGTGCCCGGGGCGACGATGTCCGGCTTGCGCCGCCCGTCGGTAGTGGGGCCTCGACTGGAGAAGTAGGCGAGGCCCTTGGCATTGTCGGCATCCGCGTCGCGGACGCAATTGCAGCCGGCGCCGTTGCAGTACGGTAGGCCGGTGCTGCGGTAGTTTTCCGAAGCGCCCACCGTTATCACGTTCTTGGCCGTGCCAGGCGCGTCGATGGTTGTCGCGCCCGAGGCGCCTTCGTTGCCAGCTGAGAAGAAAACGGCAATCGGCTGAAGCCCGTTGCTCGCGTCACCATCCGCGTCGCGAACCAGGCTGTCGTATTCCTGGCAATCGACAGTGTAGGCCCCGTTCGCGGTCGACCCCCAGCTATTCGAGTTGATGAGTGCGCCATCGCTGCGAGCGGCTGCCACGATCTGGGTGGTAGTGGCGGTCCCGACATTCCATTTGCCGGCGGTGTCGAAAACTCGCGACGCTCGCAGATGCACACCGGGCGCGATGCCAAGCCCGTAGAGGTAGCCATTTGCGTCTTGGCTACCGGCCGCGTTGGGATCGGGCGGCACACCGCCGATGATAGCGAGATTGATTGTGCCGTGGCCGGCCGGGTCGTATCCGCCAGATTCGCTGGTGTAGTTGACAATCGACTTGATTCCCGCGGCCAGGTCGACATGGGCGACCGGCATCGCCCCGTTGTCAGCGCCGGAGTCGGTCACATCGACCTTGATCCGCGCCAGATTCGTAGCGGTCAGCCCGTGAGCGGTCAGCCAACTCTGGTAGCCGGGCCCAGTCGGCACTCCGCTAGTGTCGATATTGCCCGCCATGATCACTCCCTGGCGTTCATCCGTGAGTTGCGGCAAGAGGTAGGGCTCGATCCAGTAGACGTCGGAGCGCTGCTCAAGCTCGTGGATGGTATCGACTGGCAAACGCACCCGATACACCAAGGCGTTCTTCACCCGGCTGACGCCCGCGTAGCGAGCTAGTGCGCGGCTCGCAATCAGGGCCTGGGTGTCCGCATTGTCGGCGTGGTCAACCACCAGCACGGCCACGTCCTGCTCGGCCGCCACCAGGTTGAGCGAGCGCGCCAGTCGGTCGCTGGCTGCCCAATCGCGCGTGTAGTCGATGTTCGCCGCGAAAGTCGTGTTGGAGAAGAATCGTCCGGGATCGTAGACCGTGTAGCCGCCATCCGGGACGTAGTCGAGCACCACCAAGCCGGCGGCGACCAAGCCCTCCACGAATCCGTCGGCCACCGGACCGTTCACGTGGATGAGGCGGATTCCCGGCGCGCCAATCGTGGCCATCTTGGTCTTCTGGGTGATGACTTCGGTCCGATTGTTGAGACGGATCTGCGCGGGGTAGGCAGGCGCCGGGCGCGAAACCGCCGCCGGGCGGTGACTCAACACCCAACCACGCTCGGCTTCGCTTGGCCCACTGTTCGCCGCCACTGCCGTGGATCGCGCGACCACTGGCTGGGAGCCAGCCGGGAAGCTCTCTTCTGCGGCACCGCGGCCGCAACCCACGACCAAGCCCAGCCCGAGCGCGAGGGCCAAAACCGACACCAGATCGGACCGCTTAAACATGGAGGTATCCTTTCTGTGCCCGAGACCCGTCCCTAGCATCATATAGGCTCACAGCGCAATGCTCAACACGCGCGAAGTTGCTGCCTTGACGATGTCAGGACTCGTCGATAAGGTGTAACCATGCGCTGCCTTGTGGCAATGGCGGCATTGCTCACCCTATCGGCTGGCGTGGCGCGTGGGGATGACCAAGGCGCGGCCCGCGACCACTACGTGAAAGGTACGCGTGCCTACGAGCTCGGTATCTATGATGAGGCGATCGCCGAGTACATGGCGGCCTACAAGGCCAAGGACGATCCGGCCCTGCTCTTCAATCTCGGACAGGCTCACCGGCTGGCGGGCCACGCGGCCGAGGCGTTGCGCTTTTACAAGACCTATCTGGCAAAGTTGCCTGAGGCGGACAACCGCGCCGATGTGGAGGCAAAGATCCGGGAGTTGAAGGAACTGATCGAGAAGCAGAAACCACTGCAGGCGGAGCCGCCCACGGTTGCCGGCGCAAGCAACCAGCCAGCCGGCACTGGGCCGGCGCCGGCTGGGCCAGCGCCGGGCGAACCCGGCGTCGGGCTGGAGACCGGAATGGGAGGCTCGGCCGCGCTGGCCGTGAAGGAAGCTCCGCTTGCGGCAGTGCAGCCGGGCCGGGGCAAGGAGCTGGCGGGAGTCGGGTTGGCGGCTGGTGGTCTTGTCCTGGTGGGCACCGGCATCGCTCTTGGTGTGCTCGCCAAGCGAGACGGCGATCAGCTCACCCATCTCGACCAGGCGAGGGGAGTGTTTGATCCATCTACCGAAAGCGCGGGCAGGCTGGACCAGGTACTCGAGGGCGTCTTCATCGGCGTGGGCGCGGCTGCGGTCGCCACCGGCGTTGTCCTGTACGTTTTGGGCGCCCGCACTGGCCAAGTAGCACCCCAGACAATCACTTTCTCGCCGGCCGTCGCCGCCAACTACACCGGTGCCACTTTACGGATGGTTTTCTAATGCTGACACCGTCTCGATTTGGTTGGTTCGCAGGCCTGCTGCTGGTGGGCTGCTATTCGCCGAGTTATCACGATGGCGATCTCCAGTGCTCGGCTTCCGGCCAGTGCCCAATGGACTACCACTGCGCGGTGGACAATACCTGCTGGCACAATGGCCACGATCCCGAAGTAGCCCAAGATGCCGGCAACCCCGCGCCCGACGCGCCGGCACTGGACGTCCCCGGCGACGGGCCGTTGGACATGGCTATGCAGCCGGACGTGAGCCTTTCGGACGACAGTGGGGAAGTGACCGTGCCGCTCGACCAGTTTGCCAATGAGTACGCCATAGTCGTCTGCACCAAGGACTTCGCTTGCTGCACCCAGGCTGACCTGAAGGGGAAGTCGCTGGCGAGCTGCGAGTCGAGTATTGTGAGCCAGTTGCAGAGCGGAGTTCAGGCGATCTCCGACGGGATCGCCCGTGGGCGTACCGTCTACAATCCGGATCGGGCGGCCCAGTGTCTGCGGGGAATTGCAGTGGTGGGCTGTCCGTCGTGGCCGATAGGCGCCGAGGATGGCCTTCCCGCGGGGTGTGGCGCCATCGTCAGTCCCCAGGTCACTTCCGGAGGCGCGTGTCAGAGCGCAGTGGAATGCACCACGGGTTTCTGTTCGGGCGCGAGCTCAACCGCCGACGGCACATGCCTGCCGAGGGCCGGGAGCGGCGAAATCTGCACCCAGGTCTTGTTCCAGAACAGTTGCCAGGAGGGGCTGTTCTGCGATTCGACCAACATCTGCTCTGCAACCGAGCCGGAAGGGTCTGCTTGCACGCAAGCGAAGAACTGCATCAGCCGGACCTGCAGTGCCGTGCCCGATGCGGGTGCTGGCAGTGTCTGTGTGCCGGCGGCGTGCTACTCGTCGGGTCCCTTGCTGCCCGCCGGTTGCTCGATGGCCGGCCGGCCAGCGGCTTTTCCGGGCGCTATTTTGCTGGTCGCGGGGGCGGCCTGCTTGCGGCGTAGGCGGTCTGCTTCTGCACAGCTAGGCAAGCGGAAGGCTTAGTCTTCGGACCGCTCAACTAGGCGCCACATCCGACTCGGTGGCCTCTGCGCTCCCTGTGGTGAACAAACTGGCCAATCCGCGCTAGAGTTCGTGCGATGAGCTTCTGCGCGGATTTGCAAGGCGCCGATGCGCGGCTGGGCGGCAAGGCCCGCTCGCTGGCTCGACTTGCCGCTGCGGGGCTGCCCACGCCGGCAGGATTCGTGATCACAGACGAGCTTTTTCGCGCGATTGCTCCCGCGTTCGCGCTGCCCGAGAGGATCGACGAGGCAGCACTCGTCGAGCTGGACCGCGCGCGAGCCGATCTGATGGCGGCGCCTTTCCCGGCGGGGTTTTCCCGGGAGCTGGCCGGGCGGCTTGCGCAGCACGCGCTTTGGTCCGTGCGATCGTCGTTCGCCAGCGAGGACGTCGCGGGCGGACTGGGTGCAGGAGTCTATGAATCGCGGGTGGCGGTACGTGCCGGCGAAGTCGAGCCAGCTATCCGGCAAGTGCTCGCATCTGCCCTGTCCGCGGGCGCGGTGGCCTATGCCTTGGCGCATGGGTTGCGACCAGCGGCGCCGCCCCTGGCGGTCTTGTTGCATCCCTATGTCCGCGGTGAGGCCGAAGGCGGGGCTGCCTGCGTGCCGGAACGCCCCGACGCCCCGATCATCCAGGTGCGGGCCGGGGCCCTGGCAGCCGCAGCAGCGACCCGGCTGCGCGATGCCCTGCGCGTGCTTGTGCAAAACCAGGGGGCCATCGACGTGGAATGGGTAGTGCAGGGCGAAGACCTGATGTTTCTGCAGATGCGACCCTATCAGCCGCCAGCGACGCCGGCGCCCTGGCGTGGCTGGGCTGACCTGGAAGCGGCCGGCGAGTCTCCGGCTTCCTGGCAATGGGACCGGGCGCACAATCCCTTGCCGCTTTCGCCTGCCCATGCCGGCCTGGTTGCGCTGGTCGACGAGCGCTGCTGCATCGGAATCCGCCAGCGCATGCTGGGGCAGTACTTGTTCTGGGCACCCGATGCGCGGCCCGGGCCTTTGCCCATCTCGGTGCAGGACGCGCCTGCGCGCTTTGCAGCCTTGCGCGTGCAGGTCGAGTCACGCCTGGCAGCACTGGGCGACGAGCCGGCACTGGAAGAAGCCCTCGATCTTCTTCTGGCGGTTGAGCAGCCGATCTTCGGGATCATCCAGCCGGCGTTGCGTGCGGCGCGGGCAAACCTAGAGGAATTCCTGCGCCAAGCAGCGCCGTCGGCATTGCCCGCACTTGGCCAGCTCTTGGCCGGCGTGAAGTCAATGGCCAGCGAGCGCCGGCAACGGGCGGCAGGGGTGCAAGCAGCCAGAGACGCGAAAGAGCGCGCGCAGGCACTAGCGCGCTACCTGGAACTCTTTGGCGACGATACACCGGTGTGGGACGTGGCAGTCCCCACCTGTCGCGAGACCCCGGAGATTTTTCTTGCTGGAGAAGATCGCAGCCGCGACGTGGTCGCGCCGCGCGCGGAGCAGGTAGCCGAGGAGGTGGAAGAGCAGATCGCGCCTGCACGGCGCGAGGAATGGCACCGGCTCTTGCGTCTAGCCCGCGACGCAGCCGGGTTGGGCGAGGACGACGACTGGCTTTACGCTCGGGTGCAGGCCGCGCTCCGTCGTGCTCTGCTCTCTCTCGGCAAGAGATTGAACCGGATGGGAGCGCTGTCGGAGCCCGGCGCGGTCTTCTTCCTGCCTCTGTCGCTCGCACGATCTTTGGCCGCAGCAGCACTGCCGTCCGGCAATCTGCCGACGCTGGCAACAGCAGGCCGCGCAGCGTGGGAGGCCGCTTGCCGTGATCCGTCCCCTGCGCCGGCAGCGCTCGACACGGTTTCGGTGCGGGGCGTGGGTACCGGCGGACGGGCGCTCGGGCGCGTGGTCTTGCACCGGCCT